>NZ_JBIAPU010000032.1:0-139812 GCF_042888465.1 Streptomyces sp. NPDC002888
TCTCGCCGCACCGGCCGAAAACCCAAGTACATCCAGTACGAGGGCTTCCGGCCGGCACGCCGAGAGCACGCTCCCCCACTCTCGGCTTCGCTAAAACGGGAGGGCCCCCCACGACGCCGCTCCTTGACGGGCAAACGTTGCCTGCCGGGGCACTGGCCTGCGACCTGATCCAAACGACAGGCCCGAGTCGCGTCAGTCGCCCACGGCGACGCGCTCCGCCTCCTGGGGGGTGGTGGACTTGGCGACCACCACGGAGGTGGTCGGGGTGCGGCGGGTGCGCAGCCCCGTGAGGGAGATCAGCAGTCCGGCGACGGCGATGCCCGTGGCGACGGTGAACCCGGGCCGGTAGCTGTCCAGGACGGCCTGCGGAGTGGGGTCCGACGGTGCGCCCGCGGTCACCACCGCCGTCACGACGGCCAGGAAGATCGCGCCGCCGACCTGGACGGAGGTGTTGAGCAGACCGGAGACCATGCCCTGCTCGTGGTCGTCGACGCCGTTGGTGGCCTGGATGTTGAGCGACGGGAAGACCAGGGCGCAGGCGGCGCCGATCAGCAGCATGCTCGGCAGGATCACGGCCGCGTACACCGGGTCGAGGTCGACGCGCAGGAACAGCGCGTACCCGACGACCATGAGCGCGAAGCCCGCCGCGATCAGCCGCTGGGTGCCGAACCGGTCGACGATCGCGCCCACCTTCGTCGACGAAACCGCCACCAGCGCGCCCGCGGGCAGGAAGGCGAGCGCCGTGTGCAGCGCCGACCAGCCGAGCAGCGACTGCATGTAGAGCGTCGCCAGGAACTGGAAGCCGACATACGAGCCGAAGAAGGCCATCGCGCCGAGCTGGGCGCGGATCTGGCTGCCGGAGCGCAGCACGCCGAGGCGGATCAGCGGACCCGCCGAGCGCCGCTCGACCGCGACGAAGAGGGTCAGGAGCACGGCCGCGGCGAGGAACGACAGCAGCGTGCGGGCCGACGCCCAGCCGACCTCCGGAGCCTGGACGACGGTGAAGACCAGCAGCAGCATCGAGGCGGTGCCGAGGACGGCGCCGGGGACGTCGTAGCCGTTGTGGTCCTTCTCCCGTTCGCTGCGCGGCAGCAGCTTCAGACCGGCGGCGAGGGCGATCAGGGCGATGGGCGCGGGCAGCAGCATGGTGAGGCGCCAACTGGCCTCGGTGAGCAGGCCGGACAGCACCAGGCCCATGGAGAAGCCGGTGGCCGCGCAGGTGGTGTAGATGGAGAGCGCCCGGTTGCGCAGCGGGCCCTCCGGGAACGTCGTGGTGATGATCGACAGGCCGGCCGGTGCCGTGAAGGCCGCGCTCAGGCCCTTGATGAAGCGGCTGGCGATCAGCAGCGGACCGGAGTCGACGAGCCCGCCGAGCAGCGAGGCCAGCGCGAAGACGCCGAGCGCGATCAGGAAGACCTGGCGCCGGCCGAGCAGGTCGGCGGTGCGTCCGCCGAGCAGGAGCAGACCGCCGTAGCCCAGGATGTAGCCGCTGACGATCCATTGCAGCGTCGAGGTCGACAGACCGAGGTCGGAACCGATGGACGGCAGGGCGACGCCGACCATCGACACGTCCAGCGCGTCCAGGAACATCGCGGCGCAGAGCACCAGCAGGGTGCCCCACAGCCGGGGGGTCCAGCGTCCGTCGGACGTCGGGGTGGTGAGCGGAGAGGTCATGCCGCAGACACTACATGCGCATGCATTGAATGCAAACGCATTTAATTCCGATGCAATAAAGTCGTTTCTCTGCTACGGTGCGCCCATGGCGGCGAAGAAGGCCGAGCAGGCACTCGTGGACCAGTGGCGGGACATCCTGGCGCTGCATGCCCGCACGCAGTGCGAACTGGACCGTGCCCTGCACCAACACGGCCTGTGCGCCAGCGACTTCGAGGTGCTCGACGTTCTCGCCGAGGGCTCCGCGTCGGACGGCGCGTGCACCTACCGCGTCCAGGAGATCTCCGAGCGCGTCCATCTGAGCCAGAGCGCGCTGTCCCGGCTGATCGCCCGACTGGAGAAGGACGGTCTCGTCGAGCGCGGGATGTGTGCGGAGGACCGCCGGGGTGTCCGGGTCGCGCTCACCGGGAAGGGGCGCGCGCTGCACGGCGAGGTCCTGCCGGTGCAGCGCGGGGTGCTGACGCGGATGCTGGCGGGCCAGCGGGCCGGCTGACCGCCCGCCGACCTCGGTCAGATCGCCGACGTCTCCCGCCAGAACGCGGCCAGCGAGGCGTCACCTGTCACCGTGGGGATCGGTACCCGGTTCCACAGCGCCAGGTACAACTGCTCGGCATGACCGGACAGTTCGCACTCGGCGTCCCCGGACGCGCCCCGGGTGGCGGCGGGCGGCTCGGACGTCAGCCGTACGGTCCACACCGCGTCCGCGTCCGTGACGCGTACCTGGAGCACCCGGGGCGCGTCGGTACGGACCCGGCTCTTCTGTCGGGCGTGGAAGCCGCGCAGCAACTCGTCGATGCCGTCCACCGCGAAGTCGGTGCCGATCGGATGCGGCGTACCGGCGAGCGCCGACTCGGCGTCGTAGCGGTGCACCGCCGTCTCGTGCGCCTGCCGCCGCGCCCAGAACGCCAGGGGCGAGGGAGCCGGGAGGAAGGCCCAGCACTCCGTGTCGGATGGCGCGGCAGCCAGGCTGTCCACGAGGTGGCGATGGCTGTCCCGGTACCAGGCCACCAGCTCGGGGCCGTCGACGTCCGGGGCGTCACCCAGCGGCCGGGGCGAGGTGTGGCCCTCGGCGACGAACCCGGCCGCCCAACGGTGGACGGCGCCCGTATGGCGCAGCAGATCCCGCACCTGCCACTCCGGGCAGGTCGGCACCTTGGCGTCGGTCCCGGCCTGCGCGGCGGCCGCGGCCAGCCACTGGCCCTCCTGGTCGAGGACCTCGACGAACTCGGCAGTCTCCATGGGGGAGAGTCTGCCTGATGGAGTGCGGTCGAAGGCCAGTGCTTTTTATGTGACCCCGCGTGTTCTTCAGTGGCCGCTTGTGGTCACAGCACCACCACCGAACGCAGCACGTCCCCGTGATGCATCCGCTCGAACGCCTTCTCCACCTCCTCCAGTTCGATCGTCTCGGTCACGAACGCGCCCAGGTCCAGACGCCCTTGCAGATGCAGGTCGATCAGCATCGGGAAGTCCCGGCTCGGCAGGCAGTCGCCGTACCAGGACGACTTCAGCGCACCGCCCCGCCCGAACACGTCCAGCAGCGGCAGTTCCAGCTTCATCTCGGGGGTCGGTACGCCCACCAGGACGACCGTGCCGGCCAGGTCCCGGGCGTAGAAGGCCTGCTGGTAGGTCTCCGGGCGGCCGACCGCCTCGATGACCACGTCCGCACCGAACCCGCCAGTCAGCTCGCGGATCGCCTCGACGGCGTCGGTGTCGCGTGAGTTGACGGCGTGGGTGGCGCCCATCTCCCGGGCCCTGGCCAGCTTGTGGTCGTCGATGTCGACGGCGATGATCTTCGCGGCGCCGGCCAAATTCGCCCCGGCGATCGCCGCGTCCCCCACCCCGCCGCAGCCGATCACGGCCACGGTGTCACCCCGGCCGACGTTGCCGGTGTTGATCGCCGCGCCGATACCGGCCATCACCCCGCAGCCCAGCAGACCGGCCACCGACGCCGACACCGACGGGTCGACCTTGGTGCACTGACCGGCCGCGACCAGCGTCTTCTCCGCGAACGCGCCGATCCCGAGAGCCGGGGACAGTTCCTGCCCCGTCGAGGCGAGCGTCATCCTCTGCTTCGCGTTGTGCGTGTCGAAGCAGTACCAGGGCCGCCCGCGCAGACACGCCCGGCACTGCCCGCACACCGCACGCCAGTTCAGGATCACGAAGTCACCCGGCGCGACGTCCGTGACGCCCTCGCCGACCGACTCCACCACCCCGGCCGCCTCGTGGCCGAGCAGGAAGGGGAACTCGTCGTTGATCCCGCCCTGCTTGTAGTGCAGATCGGTGTGACAGACCCCGCACGCCTGAATCCTCACGACGGCTTCCCCGGGGCCGGGGTCGGGGATCACGATCGTCTCCACCCGCACCGGCTCGTCCTTGCCCGGTGCGATCACTCCGCGTACGTCCTGCGGCATGGGGTCAGTGGCCTTTCTCGGAGTAGGCGTGGAAGCCACGCCCGGACTTCCGGCCGAGCAGCCCGGCTTCCACCATGCGCAGCAGCAGGGGTGGCGGGGCGTGCAGCGGGTCCTTGAAGTCGGCGTACATGGCTTCGGCGATGGCGGTGAGAGTGTCCAGGCCGATCAGGTCGGCCAGGCTCAGCGGCCCCATCGGGTGGGCGCAGCCGAGGACCATGCCGGTGTCGATGTCCTCCGCGGAGGCGAAGCCGGACTCCAGCATCCTGATCGCGGAGAGCAGGTAGGGCACCAGGAGGGCGTTCACCACGAAGCCCGCCCGGTCCTGGGCGCGGATCACCTGCTTGCCGAGCACGCCGGTGACGAAGTCCTCGGCGCGGGACTGGGTCTGCGTACCCGTCAGCAGGGACGGCACGATCTCCACGAGCTCCAGTACGGGGACCGGGTTGAAGAAGTGCACCCCGATCACCTGGTGCGGCCGGGTGGTGGCCATGCCCAGCTTCATGATGGGCAGGGAGGAGGTGTTCGACGCGAGCAGCGCGTCCTCCCGGGCGACGATCTTGTCGAGCGCGGCGAACAGCTCGACCTTCACCCGCTCGTCCTCGGTCGCCGCCTCCACCACCAGGTCCCGGTCGGCCAGGTCCAGGAGGTCGGTGGTGACCCGTATGCGGTCGCGTGCCGTGTCACGTTCCGCGCCGGAGAGCTTGCCGCGTCGTACACCGCGGTCCAGCGAGGCGGTGAGCCGGGCGCGGCCGGCGGTGGCCGCGGGCTCGCTCACCTCGTGGACGACGACGTCGAGACCGGCCCGGGCGCAGACCTCGGCGATGCCCGCGCCCATCAGGCCGCAGCCGACGACACCCACCTTGCGGATCGGGGGCGCCGCGCTCATCGGAAGGCGGCCTCTCCCGTCAGGGCCTGGCCGATCATCAGGGTGTGCATCTCGACGGTGCCCTCGTAGGTCAGGATCGACTCGAGGTTGTTGGCGTGCCGGATGACCGGGTACTCCAGCGAGATGCCGTTCGCGCCGAGGACGGTGCGCGCCGTGCGGCAGATCTCCAGCGCGGCACGGGTGTTGTTGAGCTTGCCGTAGCTGACCTGCTCGGGGCGCAGCCCCCGGTCGTCCTTGACGCGGCCGAGGTGGAAGGCCAGCAAGGTGCCCTTGTCGAGTTCGAGGGACATGTCGGTCAGCTTGGCCTGGGTCAGCTGGAAGGAGCTGATCGGACGGCCGAACTGGACCCGGTCGCCCGCGTAGGCCAGAGCCGTGCGGAAGGCCGAGCGGGCGGCGCCCATCGCGCCCCAGGCGATGCCGTAACGGGCCTCGTTGAGGCAGGACAGCGGCCCGCGCAGTCCGCGTACCTCCGGCAGCACGGCGGATCCCGGCAGCCGTACCGAGTCGAGGACGAGCTCGCTGGTCACCGAGGCCCGCAGCGACATCTTGTGCTTGATCGCGGGCGCCGAGAAACCGGGGGTGTCGGTGGGCACGACGAAGCCGCGGACGCCGTCGTCGGTACGGGCCCACACCACCGCCACGTCGGCGACCGACCCGTTGGTGATCCACATCTTGCGCCCGTCGAGGACCCAGTCGTCCCCTTCACGGCGGGCGGCGGTACGCATGCTGCCCGGGTCGGAGCCCGAGTCCGGTTCGGTGAGCCCGAAGCAGCCGATGGCGGTGCCCGCCGCGAGACGGGGCAGCCACTCCTCCTTCTGCTCCTCGGACCCGAACGCGTGGATCGCGAACATGGCCAGCGAGCCCTGGACCGAGACCAGGGAGCGCAACCCCGAGTCGGTGGCTTCCAGTTCCAGACAGGCGAGCCCGTAGTCGACCGCGCTCATCCCCGCGCAGCCGTAGCCCTCCAGGTGCATGCCCAGCAGGCCGAGCTCGCCGAGTTCCTTGGTGAGCCCGCGGATGTCCTCGATCGCCCCCTGCTCGAACCACTGGGCGATGTGCGGTTCCACGCGACGGTCGCAGAAGGTGCGGACGGCGTCGCGCACGGCCCGCTCGTCCGGGGTCAGCAGGGTGTCGAGTTCGAGGAGGTCGAGGGGGTCGGCCGGTCGCCCGGCGTGCTGAGCGTGCATCTGGGTCTCCAAAGAGGGGGATGGTCAGGCCGTGGCCGTCGGGCTGATGATGAAGTTGCTGAAGCCGCCGTTGCGTCGGGCGATTCCGCCGATGGCCTCGTTGACCTGCTCCAGCGGGAACACCTGGTGCTCCAGCGCGCCGAGGTCGAGCAGCCCCGCCTCCGCCATGTCGGCCATGGCCTGGCCCTCGCCGGAGGTGAACCACGCCGATCCGATGAGCCGCAGCTGCTGGTCCATCATCCGGTGGATGTCGATGGGCAGGTCACCGGCGACGGCACCGATGTTCACGGCGATGCCGCCACGCGCCATCGCCCGCATGCCGGCCAGGAAGGTCTCGTGCGGTGCGCCCGGGCCGAGCGCGTCGATGTAGATGTCGACGCCGTATCCGTCCGTCTCCTCGCGGATCCAGTCGTCGAGCGGACCCTCGTTGAGGGAGCGCAGGTTCAGCCGGCCGTCGGCCAGCTTGCCGACCTGGTGCAGCAGGTCCTGGTCGCGGCCGGTGCCGTAGACGTGGGTCAGGCCGAGGGCGGGGGCGAGGAGGGCCGCGCCGATGCCGAGGGTGCCGCTGATGCCGTTGATCAGGATCGTCTTGCCCGGTCCCGCACCCGCCTTGCGCAGCGCGGAGTACATCGTGCCCAGGTAGCCGAAGCGGGCGGCGGCGTTGAAGGACAGGTTGTCGGGCAGCTTCACCAGGGAGTAGGCGGGAGCCACCATGTACTCGGCGAGGCCGCCCTGGTAGCGGTCGAGCAGGCCGATCGCGGTCGGCGAGAAGCCGAAGTACCCGGCGAAGGCATAGCTGGCGCAGTTGATCGAGTCGTCGTTCCGGCACGAGCGGCACGATCCGCAGGACCGGCCCGGGTTGACGTACACCCGGTCGCCCGGCTTGAACGCCTGGACGCCCTCGCCGACCGCCTCGACGACGCCCGCCGGGTCCAGGCCGAAGATCGCCGGGAGGGTGGGCAGCGGGCTGTGCGGGAACCACGTGGTCCACATGTTCAGGATGTTGGCGAGGTTCGGGACGATGTTGACGGCGTGCACGGCCACGCGGACGTCGCCGGGGCCGGGCTCGGGAACGGGGAGTTCCTCGAGCTTCATCGGCTCGCCGACGTGGTGCATCCGCGCGGCTCGCATGGTCGCACTCATGGCCTCTCCTTGGGTGTGGGTGTGGAGATGTCGCCGGTGGCGCCGGCCCCCATCTCGGATGTGTGTGGGGGAGGGAGGAAACGTAGGGGGAGGGGAGGGGGTACGGGTCAGTCGTCGAGCAGAGTCGACAGCCGGGCCCGCTGGAGCTTCCCGGTCGCCCCGCGCGGCAGGGCCGGTACGACGCACAGCCGCCGTGGCCACTTGTGCCGGGTGAGCCTGCCGTCGAGGTGGGCGCGGACGTCGTCCAGGTCCGGGGTCGGCTCGCCGGTCTCCGTGACCACGAACGCGGTCACGATCTCGCCCCAGACCGGGTGCGGTGCCCCGGACACGGCGACCTCGACGACTCCGGGCAGGTCGGTCAGCGCGTTCTCGACCTCAGCGGGGTCGACGTTCTCACCGCCGGTGATGATCGTGTCCTTGACCCGCCCGACGACCTCGAGGCGGCCCCGCGGGTCGATCCGTCCCCGGTCGCCGCTGCGGAACCAGCCGTCGGGGTCGGTGGCGGGCCGCGGTCCGACGGCGGTCCAGTACGCGGAGGTGACGGACGGTCCGCGGACCCAGATCTCGCCGGCGCTGCCGTCCGGGGCGGGGGCGCCCGTCTCGTCCACGATCCGGAGCTCGACGTGCGGTACGGGAGGGCCCGCGGAGATTGCCGGTTCGATGCCAGAGCCGGCGAAGTCGCGGGCGTCGGGCACGTCCGGCACGTCGGGCGCCGAGTACGTCACCCCGGCGCTGGTCTCCGTCAGGCCGTAGGAGTTGACCACCCCGATGCCGTGCCCGTGCAGCAGCGCCCGGGTCGCCGACTGGGCCGGTGAGCCGCCGGAGAGGATCCACCGCAGGGTGCGCGGCTCGCCGGCGGCGAAGCGGGGATGGCGGGTCAGCAGCGCAGTCATGGCGGGGACCGCGAAGGCACAGGTGACCTCGTGGTCCCGGACGAGGTCCAGGAACAGGTCCGGGTCGAACCTCGGCGCCAGGACGACGGTCCCGCGACGGGCCCAGGTGTACTGCGGCAGCCCGCCCAGTACGGCGACGTGGGCCAGCGGCGTCGACACGAGGGCGACGTCGCCCTCGCCGACGGGCAGCCGGGACAGCCCGCCCGCCATGCTCCAGTGCAGGTTGTCGTGGGTCAGCGCGACGCCCTTGGGGCGGCCGGAGGTGCCTGACGTGAACGCGATGATCGCGGTGTCAAAACCGGCCGGGGGTTCGATGTCGAGCCCGTCGACCGCCTCCTCGCCGTGGAGGTCGTCCCACGTCAGGTGGACAGCCGGCACGTCGTCCGCGCCCGGGAATCCCTCGTCGGCGACGACGGCGCACGGTGCGGTCTCCGCGCAGAAGACGGCCAGCTCGCCGCCCGTCACCTGCGGGTGCACCGGGACCAGTACGGCTCCCATCCGTGTCACCGCGAACAGCGTGATCAGCGCCTCGGGGCGGGCCGCCCCCTGCATCACCACGCGGTCGCCCCGGCGCACCCCGAACTTGTCCAGGCGGGCGACGGTACGGCGGACGGCCAGGTCCAGCTCGGCGTAGGTCCAGGACCGGTCGGTGAAGACGAGGGCCGGGCGGGAACCCGCCTCGGCCGCGCTGGTCACCAGGTGGGCCCCGAACCAGGAGGTCGCGCTCATGCCCGTACCTCCGCGTTGCGTCTGGCGCGGGCGAGGGCGCCGAGCGTCGAGCCCGCGAGGTCGGCGGCCCGCACCGGCGTGTCCCGCTCCAGCAGACGCCGGGCGGCCAGGTGCTCCGCTGCCCAGTTCAGCGTCTCCACGGCCACCAGCCGGTCGTCGCGAAAGGCGTACGCGGCGAGGCGTTCCGCGGAGTCGCCCGCCACCAGGCGCACGGTGTCGGAAGGTGCGCGCAGCCCGGCGATCTGGAGCTTGATGTCCCCCTGGTCGCTCCAGAACCACGGCAGACTCGCGTACGGCGCGGACGCGCCCGCGATGCGACGGCCCACCAGCGCCCCCTGGTCGGTGGCGTTCTGCACGGACTCGAGGCGCACCAGCCCGTCCGCGTGCGGGTGGGGATGGCGGGCGCAGTCGCCGACGGCGGAGATCCACGGGTCGGAGACCGACCGGAGCTGTTCGTCCACGATCACCCCGTCGTCCACGGCCAGGCAGGCGTCCCGCGCCAGCTCGTCCCTGGGGACGGCGCCGATGCCGTACACGACGAGGTCGGCTGGGAGGGCGCCCACGTCCGTGACGACCTGCCGCACCCGGCCCTGCGAACCCTCGATCGCCTGTACGGCCGTCCCGGTCAGGACCCGGACGCCGCTGCGTTCGTGCCGGTCGCGCAGATGCTCCTGGAGCTGCGGCGAGACGGCCCGGCTCAGGAGCCGGTCGGCCAGCTCGACGACGGTGACGTGGGCGCCGCGTGCCGCGGCGACCTGGGCGAGTTCGAGGCCGATGAACCCGCCGCCCACGACGACCACGTCCCGGGCCGTCGCCAGCGCCCGCCCAACGGCCAGGGCGTCGTCGAGGGAACGCAGGGCGTGTACGCCGGTCAGCTCGGCGCCGGGGACGGGCAGCGGACGGTTGCGCGCGCCGGTCGCCAGCACGAGGTGCTCGTAGGGGAGTCGAGCCCCCGTGCCGGCGACGACGGTGCGGCGGGCGGTGTCGAGAGCGGTCACGCCCTCGCCCAGCCGCAGCTCGATGTCCCGCTCGCGGTAGAAGGACTCCGGCACCAGGTCGACGCGGACGCCGTCCGGTTCGGTGTGGGCCTTCTTCGACAGCGGCGGACGCTGGTACGGCAGGTGGGGCTCGTCGGCGAAGACGGTGACCGGGCCGTCGTAACCGGCCCCGCGCAGGGCCGAGACGACGCTGAAGCCGGCCTGTCCGCCGCCGACCACGACCACGCCCGCGGCGGACGTCATACCTGCTCCTCGGGCACGTGCACGACCAGACCGTCCAGCGCGTCGGAGAGCTGGATCTGGCAGCTGAGCCGGCTGGTGGGCCGGCGTTCGGCGGCGGTGAAGTCCAGCATCTCGTCCTCGACGCCGTTCGGCGGCCCCGCGAGGTCGCTCTGCCCGGCGGCGACGTAGACGTGGCAGGTGGCGCAGGCGGCGTTGCCGCCGCACTCCGCGACGATGCCCGCGACGCCGTGGGACACGGCCGCCTGCATGAGCACCGTCCCCGACGCGGCCGTGACCTTGCGTTCGGTCCCGTCGGGCAGCTGGAAGATGACGGTTGGCATGAAGTCCTCCCGGTGGGAGCGGCTCAGGCTGCTTGCCAGGTGACGTGCAGCGAGGTGAGTCCTCGGAACACCCAGCCGTCCAGACGGCCCGCGGCGGAGCCGCTGTCGGATGCTGTCGCGCCGTCGGCGAGGCGGAGTCCCTTGAGGCGGCTGAAGACGAGGGGCCAGGCGATCGCGCTGACCTCGTGGCGCGCGACCCACGCGCCCATGCAGAAGTGCGGACCGCCGCCGAAGGCGAGGTGAGGGCGGTGCGGGCGGTCGATGTCGAACTCGTCGGCCCGCTCGAAGACCGACGCGTCCCGGTTCCCCGAGGCGATCACCAGCGCCACGCGACTGCCGGCGGGCAGGGTCACCCCGGCGATCTCGTGGTCCTGGGTGAGCTGGCGCGGATACATGCCGATCGGCGAGATCCAGCGGGCGGTCTCCTCGAACGTCTGCTTCCACAGCGCAGGGTCCCGCACCACCCGGTCGAGGACCTCGGGGCGGCGCAGCAGCGCCCAGGCGCCGACGCCGAAGACGTCTCGCGGCTCGTTGACGCCACCGCCGATGATGACCTTGACGTTGTTCTGGATCTCGGTGAGTGCCACCGGCTCCGGCGCGTTGACCATCGAGGAGATCACCGAGCCGTCGGGCTCGCGCAGGACGGCTTCGGCCGTCCCGGCCACGGCCTCCTCGATGGCCCGGGTGGCCTGTTCGGCGCGCAGCCAGATGTCGGGGTCGTCGGCGTAGTTGCTGTTGCCGGCCATCATCGCCCGCGACCAGTCGGCGATGTCGGCGGCGCTCGCGCCCCGCAGGCCGAGGACCAGGGCCAGGTTGGCGGCGGCGAGCGGTTCGGCGAAGTCGGCGATCAGGTCGGCCTCGCCGCGACCGGCGATCCGGTCGAGCAGTTCGTGCGCGGTGCGCTCGAAGGCGCCGGCCCACAGGTCGCGCACCTGGCGGGGCCGGGTGGGCGGCTCGGCCGCGGCTCGCAGCCGCCGGTGCTCCGGGTCGTCCTCGCGCAGCATGTTCGGGCCGACGGTCCGCAGCAGCAGCGACCCCTCCTCGCGGGAGCTGAACACCTCGGGCAGCTTCTCCGCGTGGACGATGTCGTCGTAGCGGGTCAGCAGGTGACGGCCGACCGAGGGCACCCAGGCCAGGGGAGCGGTGCGGCGCAGCTCGGCGTAGGCGGGATAGGGGTCGCGGCGCAGCTCGGCGAGGTCGAGGTCGACGACGGGGGCACCGGGCGCCGCGGTCGTCAGGGCGCTCATGAGGTGCCGCCTGCGCCGATCAGGACGAAGAACACCGTGGCGGGCACGGTGCCGTTGTTGCGCCAGGCGTGACGGGTGGCGTTCTGCACGACGATGTCACCGGGCTGGAGGACCGCGGTCTCGCCGCCGTCGAGGTCGAGGACGATCTCGCCGCTCAGGACGACGCCGTAGTCGACGGTGGGGGTGGTGTGCATGCCCGGGTTGTCCGGCTCGAAGAGCTCGGCGAGGCCCGGGGTGCCCTCCAGCTGCTCGGCGCCCGCGGCGGCGGGGTCCCAGCCCGGGTCGGCGTAGACACTGGCGGGCGGGAAGGTGACGGTCAGCGCGATCGTCTCGCCGGGGGCGGGGACGAAGGACTCCAGGGCCTCGGTCGGGTCGGCCGACGGGACGGCGGGCGCCGTCGTGTTCCACACCAGAGAACGGGCGAAGCCGGGAGTGTGGGTGTACTGACGGGTGCGCGGCGGCTCGCCGTCACTGACGATCACGGGCTTGCCGCTCGGGCTGACACCGGTGACGACACGACGGACCATGACTCTCTCCTTTGAGAAACCGACGACAGGGGCGTCAGGTGAAGGTGGGTGAACGCTAAAGTGCCTCAGGAAAATTCGTTAGGGGTTTGACGGTAAAAGTTCTGACGATGTGGGAGGTGTGCCGCTGTGCTGCCGGATCGGCGGGGCGTACGGGGAATCGGCCGGTGCTCAGTCCTCGGCCGGGGTCTCCTGGTTGACCAGAGTACGCAGGAGATGCACCAGCTCACTGAGCTGGTCGTCACGCAGTACGGCCGTCCATGCCCGCTCGCGACGCGTCTGGGCCTCGATGGCCTGGCGCAGCGTCTCACTGCCCTCGTCGGTGAGCTCGACGACCAGCTGCCGACGATCGGACTCGACGCGCTGCCGGGTGACGAGACCGCGGCTCTCCAACGTCGCCAGCGCGCTGGAGATGCTGGCCCGTGTCGACCCCGAGACCCGTCCGATGTCCTGCTGGGCGAGCGGTCCGTACACCCACAGGGCGTTCAGGATCCTGAAGCCCGCCCAGGTCAGGCCGAGCGGCCGGTGGACGTGCTTCTCGAAGTCCTTGGTCAGCCGCGCTTCGAGGCGGGTGAGGTCCGTGACCATCTCGATCGCGTCGAGATCCCGGGGCTCGGTCGTACCCAGCTCACGATGCTGGTGGCGCAGCAGCTCCGAGAACTCCCGGGTCCGGCTCGCGCCCGTGGTCCCCGCTTCGCGCACGGTGTCCGTCACGATGTCCCACCCTTCCTGGTCCGGCCGGACCGGTGTCAGCCGGCGACGACCGGATTGACCATAGTCCCCACGCCCGTGACCTCGGTCCGAAGGACCTTACCCGCGCTCAGGTACAGCCGCGGAGTGCGGCGGACCCCGCAGCCGGCGGGCGTCCCCGTGAAGATCAGGTCGCCGGGCTCGAACGTCACCCGCTTCGACAGCCAGGCGATCAGCTCCGGCACGCTGAAGATGAGGTCCGACGTGCGGCCCCGCTGCACCTCCAGGTCGTCGACCCAGCCGGCCACCTCGATGTCGTCCGGGTCCTCGAACTCGTCGACCGTCACCAGGTACGGGCCGATCGGGCTGAAGGTGTCGTACGACTTCGGCAGCGTGAACTGGTTGATCGGCTTGCGCCACTGCTCCTTGCGGTCGCTGATGTCCTGACCCGCGGTGACGCCGGACACATAGGACCAGGCCTCGGACTCGGGGATGTTCTTGCCGGTCCTGCCCATGACCACGACGAGCTCGGCCTCGTAGTCCACCTTGTCGTACCGCTCCTCCACCACGACGGAGTCGTACGGTCCGATCACGGACGAGGCGAACTTGGCGAAGACGGACGGCTCGTCCGGGACGGGGAGGTTGGACTCCTCGGCGTGCGCCCGGTAGTTCAGCGCCACGCCGATGGCCTTGTACGGCTTGGCGACGCGTCCCAGGTCCCGCGGGTCGAACGCCTTCCAGTCGTCGTCCGCGGCGCGCTCGGCGAGGGTGCGCAGCTCGTCGTGGAGGGCGAGGTCGGACAGGACCTCCAGGCGCGGCTCGATCGCTCCCTTGCTGGCGTCCGCGATGTCGAGGGCGCGGTCGTCGCGCACGACGACGGGGCGGCCGGCGAGGTTGGCGAGCTTCATACGGGCACTTCCTTGGGGTCGGCGGGGAGGGGGAGGGCGAGATCGCCCTCGGTCTGAACACCGAGGGTGTTGATGACGGTGGCGATCGTGAGGTACTGGCCGACGGTGTAGAGCACGTCGATGACCTGCTCGACGCTCAGCAGCGACGCCAGTCGGCCGAACAGCTCGTCGTCGACGCTCTGGCGGTCGACCAGGGAGTCGGTGGCGGCGAGCAGGACCTGGTCGAGCTCGTCGAGGCCGTCCCACGCGCCGGTCGCGGCGGCGAGGATCGTGTCGTCCGTCAGCCCGGCGCGCCGGGCGATCCGCACGTGCTGGTCCCACTCGTACGCCGCCCGCGCCCGGGCCGCGATCCGCAGGATCATCAGCTCCCTCGACGTCAGCGGCAGGGTGTTCTTGCCCAGCACGTGGTTGCTGAAGACGAGGAAGCGGCGCAGCGCGTCCTCGTGGTGCGCCAGGGTCGCCCAGATCGTGTAGATCCGGCCCTCCTGATCGCGGTACGGCGCCAGCGACGCCAGGGTTTTCTCCTGCAGGTCGGCCTCGTCGACGGGCCGTACGCGGGCTTTCTCCGGCATCGGAGACCTCCTCGGCTCGATGGCGTCAACGTATTCGTATGACCCTTGACCGTCAAGGGTCTAACAAATATCTTCGTCGGCATGACGATCCAGAGCCTTGGTTACGTAGGGATCGGAACCCCCGATCCGGCAGCGTGGGCGGAGTACGCCCGGAGCGTGATAGGCCTCGCGGTCGAACCGGCCGAGCCCGGAGACCGGGTGCGCTATCGCCTGCGCATGGACCAGCACCCCTTCCGTATGTGGCTCACCGAGGCACCGAGGGGCGGAGTGACGGTCATCGGGTGGGAGGTCCGCGACGCGGCGGCGATCGACGAGACGACGGTGCGCCTGAAGGAGGCCGGCGTCGACGTCACCGTCGGCACCGAGGAGGAGTGCCGCGACCGCCGGGTGGCCCGGATGGTGCACTTCACCGGCCCCGTCGGCATCCGCACCGAACTGTTCAGCGGCCGTCGCCTCGCCACGAGCCAGTTCGTCTCACCGCTCGGTGTCGACTTCGTGACGGGCGACCAGGGCCTCGGGCACGTGGTGATGAAGACACCGCACGTGCAGGAGGCGGTCGACTTCTACTGCGACGTCCTGGGCTTCCGGCTCAGCGACACCGCCGACTACCCCTGGGGCACCTTCCACTTCCTCGGCTGCAACCCGAGACACCACAGCATCGCCTTCGTCCGCTCGTACAAGAACGAGGGCACCCATCACATCCTCTGCGAGGTGACCACCCCGGAGGAGGTCGGACGCGCCCTCGACCGGACGCGCGAGCACGACGTCGGGCTGATGGCCACGCTCGGCAAGCACGCCAACGACGGGATGTTCTCCTTCTACATGACCTCGCCGGCCGGCTTCGGCATCGAGATCGGCGCGGGCGGCGTGCAGGTCGACGAGCGCACCTGGGTCAGCCGTGTCTACACGGCGGACATCTGGGGCCACCACCCGGTCGACTAGGGCCTGTTCCTCTCGCCGAACGTCCGCACCGCCCTCCCCTCCGACGAAAGTGGTCGTATCCCATGCTCGAAAGCTACTTGCAGGACACCTGGGCCACCCCCGCGGCCACGGACGACGCCGCCGACGTACGCGACGCGGTCACCGGGGAGACGGTCTGCCGTGTCTCCTCCGCCGGCCTCGACCTCGCCGGGGCGTTCGACCACGCGCGGCGCGTCGGCGGCCCGGCGCTGGGTGAGGCGACCTTCCACCAGCGGGCCGACCTCCTGGACGCGCTGGCGGCGGCGGTCCGCGCCCGCCGTGAGGAGCTGTACGCGCTCTCCGCCCGCGCCGGAGCCACCCCGGTGGACGCCCGCTACGACGTCGACGGCGGCATCCGTGTCCTGCGCGACTACGCCACCCGGGCCCGCACCGAACTCCCCGACGCGCCCCACCTGATCGAGGGACCGGCGGAACGGCTCGCACGCGGCGACGACTTCCTCGGCGTCCACCTCTGCACCCCGTCCCCGGGCCTGATGCTCCAGGTGAACGCCTTCAATTTCCCCGTCTGGGCGCCCCTGGAGAAGCTGGCCCAGGCGGTGCTGGCGGGCCTGCCCTCGGTGGTGAAGCCGGCGACTCCCACCGCGTACCTCACCGAGCACCTGGTCCGGATCATCACGGACGCCGGGGCCCTCCCGCCCGGAGCCCTGCAACTGGTCGTGGGCTCGGTCCGTCCGGCGCTCGATCTGCTCGGCGAACAGGACGTGCTCTCCTTCACCGGCTCGGCCGCCACGGCCGAGACACTGCGCACGCATCCCCACTTGGTCTCCCGCTCCGTCCGGTTCAACTCGGAGGCGGACTCCGTCAACGCCATCGTCCTGGCACCGGACGTGCGGCCCGGGTCACCGCTGTTCGCGGCGTTCGTGCGCGAGGTCGTGACCGAGATGACGGTCAAGGCGGGCCAGAAGTGCACCGCGATCCGCCGCGTCCTGGTCCCCCGGGAACACGAAGCCGCCGCTCTGGACGCGATCTCGGCGGAACTGGCCGGCGTGGTCATCGGCAACCCCGCGGCTGAGGGCGTCCGGATGGGCGCGGTCGTCAGCCTCGCCCAGCGCGACGACGTACGCCGGGCAGCGCGCCGCATCGCCGAGTCCGGCCGCTTCGTGCACGGCGACCCCGACAAGGTGCGGGTGGTGGACGCCGATCCGGAGCAGGGCGCCTTCCTGGACACGCTGCTCATCTCCGTGGACCCCGACGCCTCGGCACCCCACGAGGTCGAGCCGTTCGGCCCGGCCGCCTCCGTACTGGCGTACCGCGACACCGCGCACGCGGCGGACCTGATCGCCCGCGGCCGCGGCAGCCTCGCCGCGTCCCTGGTGAGCGACGACCTGACCTGGACGACCGCCTTCGTCCGGCGGGCGGCGCCGTGGCACGGGCGGCTGCATCTGCTGGACGCGACCAACATGGATCAAACCACCGGCCACGGCTCGCCGTTGCCCGCCCTGAGGCACGGGGGACCCGGGCGCGCGGGAGGGGGTTCGGAGATGGGCGGAGTCCGCGGGGTGCTGGACCTGATGCAGCGGACGGCACTCCAGGCATCGCGGCGGTTGCTGGAGTCGCTGGGCGAGAATTCGAAGGCCGCCTGACAGGGCCGGTGATATTCCTGTTGTTGAACCACGGAGCAGTGGCCGCCAGTTCAACAGCCGGAGAGTGCCCGCATGCAGAGCGCAGTCGACTTCATCGCAGAGACCTATGCGCTCGGTACCGGGCCGTGGACGGTGACACCGGTCACGCGTGGCGCGTTGGGGCAGATCTGGAAGTTGTCGGGGAACGGATCCTCATGGGCCGTGAAGGAGCTGCTCTTCGGCTGCGACGAGGAGCAGGTCCGCCGAGAGGCCGCGCTGCGCAACGCCGCGGAGGAGCTGGGGATCTCCTCGCCCCGGCTCTTCCCGAACCGCGAAGAGACCCACGTTTCACAGCTCCCTGACTCGCTGGGCGGCTCCTGTGTGAAGCTCTACGACTGGGTCGACGGAGCCGCGGCGGACCCCTCCGATCCGGAGATCCTGAACTGGTGCGGCCGGACCCTGGCTCTCCTGCACCGGGCCGGAGCGGGCGCGAGCGAGACACCGGTTTCCTGGTACGAACAGTGCCCTCAGGACGCCGACTGGGCCAAGCTGCACGGGCAGGTCCGCCGGGAGGGCATGCCGTGGGCGGACGAACTGGGCCGGTTCGTCACCACGTCGGCGGTGGAGCTCGCGCGTCACGTCACCCCGTCCGCCCTCGGAGACCTGGTGACGTCGCATCTCGATGTACAGCCCCAGAACGTTCTGGTCGGTCCGGCCGGGCCGGTCCTCCTCGACTGGGACAACGCCGGACCCATAGCGGCGGATCGGGAACTCGCGCGTGCGGTGTATGTGTGGGCGGGCGGGAATCACTTCGATGCCGAGGCTGCCCGGCAATTGATGCGCGCGTATGCGGGCGCCGGAGGCCGCGCGACCGTCAAAGGCCTGGACTCGTTCTCGATGCTTCTCGCGACCGACCTGAACTACGTCCGCGTACAGGCCGAGTGCGCCGTCGACCCGACCGTGACCGCCGCGCAGCGCGAGTTCGCCGGCAGGCAGGTCGTCACCTCCCTGCGGACCCTGCCGGAGCTGTCGGCCGTCTCCCGACTGGCGGAAGCTGTCGAGGGCGAGTGGTGACACGTCAGGGCTCCAGCAGGTCCCGCGTCCGCACCGGAAGGCCCGTCTCGAAGGAGCGGTTCGCGGCCAGGCCGGTGACCAGGGAGCGGGCGCCGTCGGCCGCGTCCGCCGCGCGGTGCAGGGGGTCCGGGACCCGGGTGCCGAACAGGTCCTCCAGCATGCGTACGTCACCGCCCCCGTGCCCGCCCTCGCCGGTCGCCACCTCGATCTCGCGCGGCTCCTCCCAGAAGCGGCGCAGCAACAGCTCGGTGCGTCCGGCGGTGTCGTCCACCTCTGCGCCGTGCAGGACGGGCTCCGAGCCGTTCGTCCGGACGACCCGGGGTCGGGTCCACGTCGACTCCTCCACCAGCAACTCCAGGCGTCCCTCGCTGCCGTTGAAGGCGATCCGGTAGCCCTCCCAGGGGGAGTAGGCGGTGAGGTGGTAGGTGAGGGTGGCGCCCGTGGCGTACCGGACCAGCACCGCCATGTCGTCCTCGATCGTCACCCCGGGGCCGAACACGTTCTGGTCGCGGTGGTAGCCGTCTTCCGCCTCCGCGTCCAGGTACAGCGCGCCGAGCACGGGCGAGTCGGCCAGGTGCAGGGCGAACGGGTCGGTGTCGGCGGCCGGGGAGCCGTGGGCGCGGTCGTAGTCGCGGGCGAGTCCTCGGCGCCGGCCGGCGCCGTCGCCGTAGAAGAACAGGTCGCCCTGGGCGTAGACGGTCTCGGGTCGCGTGCCCAGCCACCAGTTGACCAGGTCGAAGTGGTGGGTGGACTTGTGCACCATCAGGCCGCCGGAGTTGGCCTTGTCGCGGTGCCAGCGCCGGAAGTAGTCGGCGCCGTGGCGCAGGTCGAGCAGCCACTCGAAGTGCACGGAGCCGACCTCGCCGATCTCCCCGGACGCGATGACTTCCCGTACGGCCGAATGCACGGGGTTGTAGCGGTAGTTGAAGGCGACCCGGACCTCGCGGCCGGTGCGTCGCTGCGCGTCCAGGATGCGGCGGGCCTTGTCGGCGTCCGTGGTCATGGGCTTCTCGGTGACCACGTCGCAGCCCGCTTCGAGGGCCCGCACGATGTAGTCGTCATGGGTGCGGTCCACCGTGCACACCACGACCAGGTCGATCCGCTCACGGCGCAGCATCTCGTCGAAGTCCTCGGCGGCGTACGTCGGTACGGGCGCCCGGCCCGGGTGGGCGTCCGCGAGCCAGGCGTTGTGGACCGCCATGCGGTGGGAGTTGAGATCGCAGAAGCCGGCCGGCTCGAACCGGTCCGCGTAGGGACCGGCCAGCGCCTGGGTGAACAGCCGGGCGCGGGCGCCCAGGCCGACCACGGCGGCTCGGCGGCGTGCGGTGTCGCGGGACATGCGGATCTCCGTTCGGTTGCGGTGTTGTGCCGTTCGGGGAGAGGGGGGCTCAGAGCGATGCGGGCCGCCGAAGGTCCGCCACCGTGGCGGCGAAGGCCGGCGGGCCGAGGACGACGAGCAGCACGACGGGGGCCATGATCAGCAGTACGGCGGCGGCCCCGGTGGCCCCGGCGAGCAGGGCGGGTGCGAGCGCTTGCCGCGGCACCGGCCGGGACACGGCGGCCCGTGTCGTACGCCAGTGCGTTCCCTCCCGCCAAGCGGCCGCGCACCGCAGTCCCTGCGCCGCGAGGACCGCCCGCGGCCGCGGGGAAGGCGGGCCCGGGCCGGAGCCGCGAGCATCCAGAGCCGGCGCGTCCAGCCACAGCAGCGAAACTACCCCGGTGGGGACGACCCACACGGCCGGGGTGTCCGTCATCCCCTCGCCGTGTCGGCCGTGACGCTCGCGAAAGGCGGCTCGCGGGCCGCCCGGAACGGGCCAAAAGATCATGCGGCGGGTCAGCGGGAGGCAAGCCGTGCCCCATCTCCCCGCGGAGGGGTTGTCCTGACATGCACCAACGCCTAGGGTCACCTGAGTGTAAGCGCTTTCTGAATGTCGCTTTCTGCACGTCGCATTCTGCACGTCCGGGCAGCCGGCCGTCCGAGGAGGACCGCATGTCTCCGTCCCCGTCCGCAACCCGCCGCCGCGTCGCCGTGGTCGGCACCGGAGCCATCGTCGGCGGGAGCCATCTGCCCGCCCTCAGAGCCCACTCCGACCGGGCGGAGCTCGTCGCCGCCGTCGACGTGGACCAGGGACGCCTCGACGACTTCCGGGAGCTGGCGGGCGGGGAGGTCGCCGGGTACACGTCGATCGAGGCGATGCTGGACGCCGTACGCCCCGATCTGGTCCTCATCGGCACGCCCCCGTCCCTGCACCGGGAGCAGACCGTGGCCGCTCTGAAGGCGGGCGCCTGGGTGCTGTGCGAGAAACCCTTGTGCCTGTCGCTCGCCGAGTACGACGAGATCGCCGCGGCCGAGGAGGCGTCCGGCGCGTACGCCTCCGTGGTCTTCCAGCACCGCTACGGTTCCGGCGCCGTCCACGCCCGCGAGCTGATCACGAGCGGTGAGCTGGGCGCCCCGCTGGTCGCGCACTGCCAGACCACCTGGCACCGCGACGCCGCCTACTACGCGGTGCCCTGGCGCGGGCGGTGGGCCACCGAGGGCGGCGGGCCGACGATGGGCCACGGGATCCACCAGTACGACCTGCTGCTGCACCTGCTCGGCCCCTGGGCGGAGGTGCGGGCCATGGCGGCGCGCCTCGTCCACGACACCGAGAGCGAGGACGTCTCCACGGCCCTCGTCCGGTTCGAGAACGGCGCCCTGGCCACCGTCGTCAACAGTGTGCTGTCCCCCCACGAGGTGAGCCGCATCCGCGTCGACTGCTCCGACGCGACCGTCGAGCTCACCCACCTCTACGGGCACCGCAACGACGACTGGGTCTACACCGCTGCCCCGCACGTCGCCTTCGAGCGCGCCGCCGCCTGGCGCACCCCCGAGGGGGACGTGCCCAGCTCCCACACGGCCCAGCTCGGCGTGCTCCTCGACGCCTACGACAACGGTGTCCGGCCCCCGGGCAGCGGTCCGGACGCCCGCGCCACGCTCGAGTTCGCCGCCGCCCTCTACAAGTCGGCGTTCACGGGAGCGCCCGTGCACGCGGGGGAGATCGCGCCGGGCGACCCCTTCTACCCGGCCATGCACGGAGACCACCCCCACTGGGCCCCCAAGGAGCGCGCATGAGAGTCAGCCACGTCCACGGCGAGCACATCGCGGTCGCGGCGGCGGACGGCACCGAGATCCTCCGTTACGTCTACCGGCCCGACCCGGAGCCGTTCGAGTCGCGCAAGCCCTACGCCCACCCGGTGCGCACCCTGTCCGGGCGCACGGTGACCGGCTACCGCCCGAACGACCACCGCTGGCACAAGGGCCTGCAGATGACCGCCAGTCATCTCTCCGGCCAGAACTTCTGGGGCGGCAACTCCTACGTGCACGGCCAGGGCTACCTCGCCCTCCCCGAGCGCGTCGGCTCCATGCGGCACGACGGCTTCCCCGTCTTCACCGTCGAGGACGACCGGCTCACCTTCGCCGAGGACCTCACCTGGGTCGCGAACGGCGGCGAGGAGTGGGCCCGTGAAGAGCGCGGCATCACCGTCCACTCGGTCGACGAGGAGGCCGGCGCCTGGGCCCTGGACTGGTCGATCCGTCTCACCAACCTCCGCGACGAGCCCCTCGCCTTCGGCTCCCCGACGACCGCCGGACGCGAGATGGCCGGCTACACCGGCCTCCAGTGGCGCGGCCCCCGCGACTTCACCGGCGGCGCCGCCTTCGCACCGGACAGCGACGCCGGCGCCGAGAAGCTGATGGGCACCCAGGGCCCGTGGCTCGCCTTCACCACCGAGCACGACGACGTCGACGGCCACTCCACGATCGTCTTCGCGCACGCGCCCGAGAACCTCGACGAGCAGCGCGCGATCCACGAGTCGCACTGGTTCGTACGCTCCGAGCCGATCCCGACGGTCGCCTTCTCGTGGGCGTTCTTCGACGAGTTCGAGCTGCCGCCGGGGGAGTCCTTCGCGTACCGCTACCGGATCGTCGTCGCCGACGGCGCCTGGGACCGCGACCGCGTCGGCACGTATCTGGAGGGCCTGCCGTGGTGAACGAGCCCAAGCCGACTCTCCCGCATCCGCTGCCCGGCGCCGTCGGCCTGTCCCACCTCAGCGCCTACGACTGGGAGGCCGCCGACGGCGTCTGCGGCGGCAGCCCGCACCTGCACCTGGTGTGCACGGAGGCATACGTCGTCACCGGCGGCCGGGGCGCGGTGCAGACCCTGAGCCCGGACGGCTACCAGGAGATCCCCCTGGAGCCCGGCTCCATCGCCTGGTTCACACCGGGCACCGTGCACCGCATGGTGCAGGGCGGCGATCTGCGCATCACCGTGCTGATGCAGAACAGCGGCCTGCCCGAGGCCGGGGACGCCGTCTTCACCTTCCCGCCCGAGGTGCTCGCCGACCCCGAGAAGTACGCGGCCGCGGCTGCCCTTCCACCCGGCACCGGGCCGGAGACGGCGGCGGCCGCGCGGCGGCGCCGTGACCTCGCTGTCGAGGGCTACCTCGCCCTGCGTGAGGCTCTCGTCGCCGGCGACAACGGCCCCTACCTGGAGTTCCAGCGCGCCGCCGCCCGGCTGGTGCGCGACAAGGTGCCCACCTGGCGCGAGCTGTGGCGGGCCGGCGCCCTCACCACCGCCGAACGCACCGGCGCCCAGCTCGACGCGCTGGCCGACGGCGCGCCGGCGTACCTCGGCGAGGCGACCGCGTACGAGGCCGCGCCCACGAGACTCGGCGGCTTCGGCATGTGCGGGCGCCGCGACGAGTACGCGCTGCCGGGTACGACGCTTCCGTACCAGGGCGAGTAACAGAGCAAGGGGGGCCGGAGGGGGCCAACAGGAAGTCCGAGGAAAGGATGAGGTGACCTCGGCATGCCCGGACACAGGACAAAGGGGTTCTGCGCGTCGGCTCTGACACTCGCGCTCTGCGCGGTGCTGGCCGGCTGCGGGGGATCCGGGGAATCGGTCGGCGGCGGCAAGGTCGTGCTGCGCTACACGTGGTGGGGCAACCCCGACCGTGCGGAGCGCACCGAGCAGGCCGTCGCCCTGTTCGAGAAACAGCACCCGAACATCACGGTCCAGACGTCGTTCTCCGGCTACGACGCCTACAAGCAGAAGCTCGCCACCCAGGCCGCCGGCGGCGACGCACCCGACGTGATGCAGCTCGACTACCGCCAGATCGACCAGTACGCCTCCGGCGACGTCCTCCTTGACCTGGCGAAGCAGAAGGACGTACTGCGCACTTCAGAGATCGATCCCGGCCTGCTCGCCACCGGACGCGTGGACGGCACCCAGTACGCCGTCCCGCAGGGCCGCGGCACCGAGACCGTCGTCTACGACGTCCAGGCGTGGAAGGCGTCCGGCGTACCGCTCCCCAGCAAGGGCTGGACCTGGGGCGACTGGGCGGACGCGATGCGCGCGCTGGCGAAGAAGACCGGCAAACCGGGGGCCACCGACCCCGGCCAGAGCGAGGACGCCTTCGAGGTGTGGCTGCGCGGCCGGGGCAAGTCCCTCTACACGAAGGACGGTGGGCTCGGCTTCACCGCCGACGACCTCACCCGCTGGTGGACTTTCGCCGACCGGCTCCGCCGCGAGGGCGCGGTGTCCCCGGCCGAGCAGACCACCCAGCTCGACGGATCGGTCGAGAACACCCCGCTGGGGCGCGGCAAGGCGACCGCCGACGCCAACTGGGACGCCCCGTCCAGCGGTTACCTCGCGATCGTCAAGGGCGGGGTGGCGCTCGCGCCGATGCCGTCCGGCGAGGACGGCACACCGGGCCAGTACTTCAAGCCGTCGATGTTCCTCGGCGTCTCCGCCAACACCGGCCACCCGAAGGAGGCCGCCGAACTCGTCGACTTCCTGCTCAACGACCGGGAGGCGGCGAAGATCCTCGGCGCCACCCGCGGCATCCCCGTCAACGAGACCATCCGCGAGGAGACCGCGCCGCAGCTCAAGGACTTCGACAAGACCGTCGCCGACTTCCAGGCCTCCCTGGAAGGCACCCTGAAGGACCCGCCGCAGGCCCCGCCCTCGGGCGACAACGCTCTGCAGACCACCTTCCAGCGCGACTACGACCAGGTCTCCTACGAACGCATGTCGCCCCGCGAGGCGGCCGAGAACTACGTCACCGAGGCGAAGGCGGAGCTGAGGTCATGACCACCACCGACGTCCCCGCACCCACCGCACACCCGCCCCGGCCCGCCACCACCCCGAAGCGCCGCTCCAAGCGCGAACGCGAGGGCGCCGCCTGGGTGTTCCTCTCCCCGTGGGTGCTCGGCGCGAGCGTCCTCACGCTCCTGCCGATGGCCGTGTCGCTGTACCTGTCGTTCACCGACTACGACCTCTTCAACCCGCCCCGCTGGGTGGGCCTGCGCAACTACGTCCAGATGTTCACCGAGGACCCTCGCTACTGGCGGTCGGTCGTCACGACCCTGACGTACGTCGTCGTCGCCGTCCCCCTGCAACTGGCCCTCGCGCTTGTCGTCGCACTCGCCCTGAAGTCCATGAAGCGCGGCAGGGGCTTCTACCGCTCCGCCTTCTACGCGCCCTCGCTGCTCGGCGCCTCCATGTCGATCGCCCTCGTGTGGCGGGCCGTCTTCAACGACGGCGGCACGGTCGACAACCTGCTCGGCACCGGCGGCTGGGTCAACAAGCCCGGCTGGGCGCTGCTCGCCGTGGCCCTGCTGACGGTGTGGCAGTTCGGCGCGCCCATGGTCATCTTCCTCGCCGGCCTCCAGCAGATCCCCACCGAGCTCTACGAGGCGGCCGCCGTCGACGGAGCCGGAAAGTGGCGGCAGTTCCTGTCCGTCACCGTGCCGATGCTGTCCCCGGTGCTCTTCTTCAACCTGGTCCTCCAGACCATCCAGGCGTTCCAGGTCTTCACACCCGCCTTCGCGGTCAGCGCCGGCAAGGGCGGCCCAGCCGACTCGACCCTCGTCTACACGATGTACCTCTACGACCGCGGCTTCGTCGCCTCCCACATGGGCTACGCCTCCGCCATGGCCTGGGTGCTGCTGCTCGTCATCGGCGTCGTCACGGCGGTGCTGTTCCGCACGTCGCGCTCCTGGGTCTTCTACGCGTCCGAAACCGAGGGGGGAGCCCGATGACCACCGTATCGACCGCCACGTCCCGCAAGCCCGTTCGCTGGGGCCGGATCGCCCTGCACCTCGGCTGCCTGGCCGCCCTGCTGGTCATGCTCTACCCGCTGGCCTGGCTGCTCGCCACCTCGCTGAAGCCCGCCGACGAGGTGATCGCGAGTCTGAACCTGCTGCCCAGCCACCTGGAGTGGTCGAACTACAAGACCGCCTTCGAGGGCGTCAACGACGTCTCCATATGGCGGCTGCTGTCCAACTCGCTGCTGATCGCGGGCGGCGCGGTCCTCGGCAACGTCATCAGCTGCTCGCTCGCCGCCTACGCCTTCGCCCGGCTGCGGTTCCGCATGCGCGGACCGCTGTTCGCCTTCATGATCGCGACGATCATGCTGCCGCACCACGCCGTGCTGATCCCGCAGTACATCATCTTCAACCAGCTCGGCCTGGTGAACACCTACTGGCCGCTGATCCTGCCGAAGTTCCTCGCCACGGAAGCCTTCTTCGTCTTCCTCATCGTGCAGTTCATGCGGGGGCTGCCCCGCGAACTGGAGGAGGCGGCCCGCATCGACGGCTGCGGCCCCTTCCGCAGCTTCTTCCGGGTCGTGCTGCCGCTCACCCGGCCCGCGCTGATCACCACGGCGATCTTCACGTTCATCTGGACCTGGAACGACTTCTTCACCCAGCTCATCTACCTCTTCGACCCGGACAAGTTCACGCTCACCCTCGCCCTGCGGTCCTTCGTGGACGCCTCCAGCCAGTCGGCGTTCGGCCCGATGTTCGCGATGTCGGTGATCGCGCTGCTGCCGATCGTGCTGTTCTTCCTCGCCTTCCAGCGGTTCCTGGTCGAGGGCATGGCCAGCTCCGGACTCAAGGGGTGAGCGGCGTGCGCACACGCGAGCAGGGGGAGGTCTTCGGCCCCCGGATGACCCTCTTCGCCGACGTCCTGAGCGTGGGCCTGGCCACGGCGGTCAGCTGCCTGCCGCTCCTGACCGCACCGGCCGCGCTGTCCAGCGCCTGCGCGGTCCTACGAGGTGCAGGGGAGGGGCAACCGGCCACCGCGGGACGCTACTTCGCGGTGCTACGTCGACGGCTGCGGGCCGGTGACCTGGTCGCCGGGGCCGTCGCCCTCGTGGGTGCGCTGCTGTGCGCGGCGGATCTGGCGCTGGCGGGGGCGGGACTCCCGGGGGCACCGTTGTTCGCCGTGGTGGCCGGCGGGATCGGCTTGGGCGCCGCAGTGGTGGGCCTCAGGGCGTGTGCGCGCCCCGAGTCCCTCACCGACTGGCGGGCGGCGGTCCGCGAGGCCGCCCGGGACGCCGTACGGGACCCGGGCGGCAGCGCGCTGGTGCTGCTGGCGGTGGCCACGGCCGCGGTGTGCGCCTGGACGCTGCTGCCGCTCGCCTTCCTGGCTCCGGGGCCACTGGCACTGGCGCTCACGGGTGTCGGCGTACGTCACGCCGCCGCCCGCACGGGAAGGGAGGACGTGCGGGAGACGGCGTGACGTACGCCGGTCGGTACCGCTGCCGGGGTCGGCTACCGGGTGTGCCACCAGGCGTCGGCTACCAGGTGTGGATTACCAGGTGTGGGCTACCAGGTGTGGGCGACGTCCACCACGATGTGGTCGGTCAGCACGAGCACCCGGAACGGCAGCCGGGCGCGGACGCCGATGCCGATCTGCGTGTCGCCCTCGAAGCTGCCCGCGTACTTGGCGTCCTTGAAGGTGCGGTAGCCGGTGAGGTTCACACCGGGGAGAGCGCGGCCGGACACTCCGGGGTACGTGGGCTTTCCGGTCTCGGGGTCGTACGCCGGTGCGTGCACCCGCACCTCGATGATGGCCCCGCCGCTGACCGGAATCAGGCGACCCGACCCGTCCTGGTACAGGTGGTCGACGTACCCGACGGAGTACCCGAGTTCGCCGGTGCCCGCGCCGGGGACGTCGAAGACCATCCGGTCGTAGCAGTCGTGGCTGCCGGTCCTGATGTTCCTCAGCGGCTTGGCCGTGGAGGCGGTGTGCGTCTTGTCGATGCTGCCCCAGCCGGTCGGGCAGGTGGTGGCGGCCTTCGTGGCGGTGGCCGGAGCGGCCTCGGCCGGTACCGCAGCCACGGCCAGCGTCGCGGTCATGAGGGCGGCGGCGGCCCACGCGGTTCTGCTTCGGATCATGATGTCCCCCCGATGTGTGCGGGTCTGTTGTCAGATGGGACAGTCCGAGCGACCCAAAGGTTGCACCGATCACGGGGTCAGTCATTCCCCGCCCTTGCGGAGCATGTCGTCGATCCTCCTGCCCTCCGCCTCGGTTACCCCCTCCGCGCCGAGGGGAACACCCAGCGCCTCGGCGAGTGACCGGTGGTGGACGTCGATCACCGCCTCGATGAGCGTCGCGAGCTCCTCCAGGCTCCCGCGCGCCCGCCGCCACCCGGTCACGAAGACGCAGGCTCCGACGACGAGCGCGGGCCACCACAGGACGCCGGACAGCAGATAGAGGCACCCCCAGCCGGCGAGCGTCACCGACTCCGCGAACGCGGCCCGCACGGCCACGACCGGCCGGCGTGCCTCGTCCCCGAGCAGCAGCCACAGGCGCGGCCAGGCCGCCGCCGCGTCGAACCAGTACTGAGCCCGCGTACGCGCCTCGACGAGCCGTACCCGGTCGCTCATCCACGTCGGCCGCTGCGGCAGGTACGCCGGTACGACGGTGACGCCGTCCCGCTCCGCCGCGCTCAGCGCCCGCCTGCGCCGACGCCCGCCGTCGGACGCCCCCGCGCGCAGCCACACCCGCTCGATCCCCCGGCCCAGCGCACCGGCGACCGTGCCCGCCACGCCCGCCGCGAGCAGCGCCAGCCCGACGTCCACGACCGCGTCGGCCGGGCGCTGACGCCAGCCCCGCAGCGTCTCCTCGACCCACCCCGTCAACTCGCCGACGTCGAGCGCCTGTCCGTGCCCCAGCCGGGCGCCGACCGCCGTCGACGCGACCAGCAGCAGGCCCGGCAGGAGCACGGTGGTGAACCAGCGGCTGCTGACGTGCTTGCCGATCTCGGCGAGGATGCCCGTCACCATCACACGTCACGCGTTCGGCTGCATCGCCGTACCGAAGGCGTGGCACACCGGCACATGGCCCTGCGCGTCCCGTCCGCACGTGCGCGCGCACCGGTCCAGCGGGCACGCGTACCGACCCGCTCCGACCGTCGGTGTCCGTGCGGCGCCCGGAAAGCCGACCATGCCGAGCAGGTCCCGCCCCGACCAGGTACGGGTGGCCTCCGGCTCCCCGTCCTGGAGCCACTTGCGCACGGCACGCTGCGCGGAACCGCCCTCGCGCACCCGGGCCGCGTCACGGTCGAGGCGCTCACCGACACCGGTCGCCCGCGCCTGCTCGCGCAAACCCGGCAGCCGGGCGCACCACAGCGCCAACGCCTCTGCCTCGGTGGTCGGTTCGTCGGCTGCCATGGTCCCTCCGGCGGGTGGTGTCCGGTCACTCTCTGGTGGACGGTCGTGTCGCTGAGTGCTCGTCGGCCGCTAGGGTGCCACAGGCGGGACGGGTGACGACAACGAAGAGGCTGGGCGCGGTATGCGGTGGTGGGGGTGGGGGAGCCCTGAGCGGCGGATCGAGAGGAGCGTCGGCACATACCTGCGGACGGGTCGGGCCGCCGCTGTGTCTCGACCTCAACTGGTCGGGGACGCAGGAAAGTTGCTGGCGCAGGTCAGCGGTGATCCGCCTCGGTCCCCTGCGCGGGAGAGGGCTCTGCGGCTGGTCGGTTGTCTCTGGCTGGCCCGTGCGGACATGGGGCTGAAGAAGGGCATCGCCTTGCCGGAGGCCCCGCATGTCGCCATGGCGCTGGGCCTGTTGTACGGCATCAAACCGGATGCGGTCGACGGTCAACTGTGGGAACTCGCGGTCGAGTTCGGTGCGGATCCCGCGGCGCGCGCCAAGTTCGCCAACTCTTTGGTGCAGGCTGAGCAGAAAGAGGGCGAGGATCCGTTCTCGTTCCTGGTCGTCCTGGAACGCGCTGTCTCCGAGCTGCCGCCGGACCACCCCGATCGCTGCTCGTACTGCCTGGTTCTCGCGGTGTACTGGCTGGAGCGCTTCGATGTGTCGGCCGACGCCGGTGACCTCGACCGGGCCGAGCGGTGGGGGCGGGAAGCCCTGAGGTTGTCCACCATCGGCGCCCCCCATCGTCTGGGCGCCCTGCATCTGCTCGTCCTGACCCTGACCAAGAAGGTGGCTCGGCAGAACACGGTCGACGACGCCAGGGCCGCCGTCGAGATGTGCCGCAAGTTCCTTGCCGTCGCGACGAGCGACCATGCCCAGCATCTCGGCGTGCGGTTCGCGTTGGGCGGGGCGTTGGTGAGCCGGTTCCGCCACACGCAGGCGAGGAGGGACCTCTGGGAGGCCGTGGATGTCCTACGGGGTGCGGTCTCGGACGCCCGGAGCACCAAAGGCCTGGAGCGGGAGCAGCTTCGGAGCCTTGCGGCGGCTCTGTACAAGCGGTACGTGCAGGGGCACGCCCAGGAGGACTTGGACGAATCACTCCGGGTGGCCAAGGAGGCCGCGACCCTGGGCGCCGACCGGCGCTCCCCGTCGGCGGTGTCGATGGCGTCGCAGGTGCGGGCCCTGGAGGCGGAACGGGCCTCCGGCCGCGCGGTACCGACGGCGGACCTGCCGCACCCCGATCCTTCCACGCCGCGCAGCCGTGCCGAGGAGGCGTGGTCGCTGCTGGCGCGGGCGGAGGCCGACGATGACGCGCTCGCCCGCGACCGGGGGATCGAACTCATGTGTACGGCCCTGCACGAGCTGCCCCAGGACTTCCCCGACCGGGCCCGTTACGGCGCTTTCGTGGGAGAGGCGCTGGTGCACCGCTACCGCTCCGGCGGCAACGACCCCGCGGATCTCCACGAGGCCGAGAAGCTGGCCCGTCGAGCGGTACGGCTGTGCCCCGCCGCAGACGGCAGCCAGTCGCACTTCCGTACCGTGCTGGCCATGATCGCCGACGCACGGTACGAAGGCACCGGCAACTCGGCGGACCTCGACACCGCGATCGGCCAGTGGCGCGCGTTGCTGTCGCGTCCGTTCCCCTCGCCACGGCATCGTCGGGAGACCCTGAACCACCTGGGCGTACGACTCTCGGAGCGGTTCGGGCGGACGGGCTCCCTGGCCGACGTGGACGACGCAGTCGAAGCGCTGCGGCTGGCCCAGGCGGTGGACGGGCAGACGCAGGAGGAGCGCGGAACGAGCGCGCTGAACCTCGCCACCGCCCTCCTCCTGCGCCGGCAGCACACCGGTGCCGTACGCGACCTCGATGAGGCCCGCGTGTGCCTGGTGACGGCCCGGCACCGCCTCCCGCCCGAGGACGACGGGCAGGCGTATGCGAACGAACTGCTGGACACCGTGATGAAGGGGCTACGGGAGAGCCGCACCCGGTACGAGGACACCGTCGCCCCCCTCCTGGCCGAGTCGCGGTTCGTCCCGGCCTCCTCCGACCGGCCCGCGGTGCCCCCGGAGCAGGCCGGCGTGGCTCAGGACCAGGGCGCGGTCGTCCTCCAGTACAAGAGCTTCATCGGCGCGCTCGGCGAGAGGTTCGAGAAGACCGGCGACGTGTCGGCCCTCGAAGCCTGCGTGGACACCGGCCGACGCGTCCTCACCGGAATGCCGGCGACACATCCGCACCGGCCGACGATCTCCGCGGTCCTCGGACTGGGCCTGCTGTTCCGCTTCGAGTACTACGGGGAACGCCAGGACATCGACGCCGCCGTCGAGCATCTCCGTGAGGCCGCGTACGGCCTGGAACCGGGCGGCGACCGCGGCAAGGAACTGTCCGCCCTGGCCGGTGCCCACCTACGACGGTTCGAGCGCGACGGCTCGAACGGTGACCTCGAGGAGGCGGTCGCGTCCGCACGCCGCGCCGTCGAGGCGACGCCCGCCGACCGTACGGTCGCACTGGACTCCCGGCTTCAGATGCTGGGGCTCGTTCTGCTGGTGCGTCACCGGCACACCGGCGACCTGGCGGACCTGGACCAGGCCATCGAACTCGGGCGCCGGGTACTGGAGTTGGGGCCGAACCCCACGGGGGCTCAGGCGAGGTCCGCCGAACGGCGCCGGTCCGCGTTGTCCGCCCTCTGCAACCGGCTGCGCACCCGGTACCTGGCCGTCGACAGTGCCGAAGACCTCGAAGAGGCCATCGCCCTGGGGCGGGAGGCGGTCCGCCTGATGCCGCGAGGCACGCCGGACACCATCCTCCTGATGAATGTCGCACTCGCTCTGTGGGACCGTCACGGACTGCGCGGCAACTCGGTGGACCTCGACGAGGCGATCGATCTGGTACTGACCGCGGCCCCCACACTGCACGACTCCTCACCGCGGAGCGCTCACGTCCTGCGCACACTGGCAAGCATGTTGCGCGACCGCAGTGCGTGCGGCAGCGCCATCTCCGACCCGGACGACGCCGCACGCAGCCTCGCCCTGTTCCGCGAGGCGGCGGACGCACACACCTCACCCCCGGTCGACCGCCTGGACGCCGCCGCCTCCTGGGGCGCGTTCGCCGCCGAGCGGGCGGCCGAAGGGCTCGGGACCTGGGCGGAGGCAGCAGACGGCTTCGCCGCGGCCGTCGCGCTGCTCCCGCTCACCACCTGGCGCGGACTGCCCCGCACCGACCGTGAACGCCTGCTGGCCCGGCACGCGAACCTGGCCACCGACGCCGCCGCCTGTGCGATCTCCTGCGGCCGACTGGAACAGGCGGTCGAAATGCTCGACCAGGGCCGCTCCGTCCTGTGGGGCCAAGCCCTGGACATCCGCGCAGACCTCACAGAACTGCGCGGGGCCCACCCCGAGAAGGCGGCCCGGTTCGAGGACCTCCAGGCCGCGCTGAGCGAGGTCTCCGAAAGCCCCACGGCACGTGGGGACACCGCGGAACGGCAGCGCCGGCTGACGCGCGAGTGGGAGACCGTGCTCGGTGAGATCCGGCGCCTCCCCGGCTTCGCCCACTTCCTCAAGGCGCCGCCGTTCCCAGACCTCTCCATGGCGACGGCCGGGGGCCCGATGATCCTCGTCAACGTCAGCCGCTACCGCTGCGACGCGCTGGTGGTGACGCCCGGTGAGGTACGGCTGCTCCCGCTGCCCGGCCTCACGGCGGAGCAGGCACAGGACCGCACGGAGCTCTACCTGGCGGCTCTGGAGCGGCTGAACGAGCCGGGAGCGGCGGTCGGTCTCACCCAGCAGGCCGTGCTGGACACGCTGGAGTGGCTGTGGGACGAGGTCGCCGCCCCGGTGCTCGACTCTCCGCTCGCGCGTACCTGGCGGGGGCGGCGCATGTGGTGGTGTGCCACGGGGCCGCTGGCGCTGCTCCCACTGCATGCCGCCGGCTATCACGACCCCGACGACGAGCGGGCGTACGACGCCGTCGTGGAGCGCGTGGTGTCGTCGTACATGCCCACCCTGCGCGGACTGGGCCGGGCCCAGCGGCCGGTGGCGGCGTCCGACCGGGTGCGACGGCTGTTGATCCTTGCTCTCGAGGACCGGCCGCCGTACGCGCAGCACCTCGCTCCGCTGCCAGGGGCCCGGCGGGAGGCGGAGTCGCTGCGGCGGCGCTTCCCGGAGCGGCACACCGCGCTGCTCGACGGGGCCGCCACGACCGAGCGGGTGCGGGAGCTGCTGGACGCGCACAGCTGCGTCCACTTCGCCTGCCACGCCGGCCAGGACCTCGCCGACCCCAGCCGGGGCGCGCTGTACCTCCAGGACGGGCCGCTGACGGTGACCGACCTCGCCCGTCTTCGCCTGGGCACACCGGAACTGGCGGTGCTGTCCGCCTGCCAGACGGCCGTCGGCGGGACGGACCTGCCGAACGAGGCGATCCACCTCGCGGGGGCCCTGCTGCTGTGCGACTTCCGGCACGTGGTCTCCACGCTGTGGCCCGTGGGGGACGAGAGCACCCGCCGCATCACCGACGAGATGTACGCGGAGCTCGCCGACGAGACAGGCCGCATCGACGCGTCCCGGGCGGCGCGGGCCCTGCACACGGCGGCTCGCGAGGCCCGCGGACGGGACCCGCTCAAGCCTCTGACCTGGGCCTCCCACGTGCATTTCGGGCCGTAGGCGGGGGAGCAGCCGCTGACGAGGCGACGGGCACCCGTACGCAGCCAGGTCCCCGCGCGGCAGCCCGGCCACTCCACGTGAGCCTCGTCCTCGAAGGCGATCACCCTGCTGGGGCGCGCCAGAGGCTCCCTCAGCCCAGCGCCCGGTCCAGGTTGAACGCGGCGCTGATGAGGGCGAGGTGGGTGAAGGCCTGCGGGAAGTTGCCCTGCTGCTCACCGGTGTGGCTGATCTCCTCGGCGTACAGGCCGAGATGGTTGGCATAGGTGAGCATCTTCTCGAAGGCCAGGCGTGCCTCGTCCACCCGGCCGGCGTGCACGAGGGCCTCGACGAACCAGAACGAGCAGATGGAGAACGTCCCCTCGTCGCCGCGCAACCCGTCCGGACTCGCCATCGGGTCGTAGCGGTAGACCAGCGAGTCGGACACCAGGTCCTTCGTGAGCGCGTCCAGGGTGGACAGCCACTTGGGGTCGGTGGGCGCGATGAACTTGCTGAGCGGCATCATCAGCACGGCGGCGTCGAGCACGTCGCCGTCCTCGTGCTGCACGAAGGCCCCGCGCCGCTCGGACCAGCCCCGGCTCATGATCCGCCGGTAGATCCTGTCCCGGCACTCCCGCCAGCGCAGCAGGTCGGCGGGCAGGCCGCGCCGGTTCGCCATCCGGATGGCCCGCTCGATCGCCACCCAGCACATCAACCGCGAGTACAGGAAGTTCCTGCGCCCGCCCCGGGTCTCCCAGATGCCCTCGTCGGGCTGGTCCCAGTGCCCGCACACCCAGTCGACCAGCGCGCACACGTCGTCCCACTGTTCGCTGGAGATCGGCTGCGCCCACTTGTCGTAGAGGTAGATGGAGTCGATGAGCGCCCCGTAGATGTCCAACTGGAGCTGATCGGCCGCCGCGTTGCCGACCCGCACCGGTGCCGACCCGAAGTGCCCCTCCAGGTGGGCGAGTTCGTACTCGGGCAGATCGGTGCGGCCGTCGATGCCGTACATGATCTGGAGGGGGCCGGAGGACTTGCCGTCGCCCGGGCTGATGTGCCGGGTCACGAAACTCATGAACGCCTCGGCCTCGCCGGTGAAGCCCAGCCGCAGCAGGGCGTACACACAGAAGGCGGCGTCACGCACCCACACGTACCGGTAGTCCCAGTTGCGGCCGCCGCCGAACAGCTCGGGCAGGCTCGTCGTGGGCGCGGCCACGATCGCGCCGGTCGGAGCGTAGGTGAGCAGCTTCAGCGTCAGCGCGGAGCGGTGCACCATCTCCCGCCAGCGGCCACGGTACTTGGAGGCGGACAGCCAGCGCCGCCAGTACGCCACCGTGGCGGAGAACTGCTCGTCCGCCTCCGTGCGAGCACACCGGCGCGGGGACACCTCGCCGCCGACCTGGTCCAGTGCGAACACCGTCGACTCGCCCTCGGCCAGTTTGAACTCAGCCCGCACGTCCGGCCCTTCGGCCTCCAGCGGCACGGTCGCGGTGAGTCCCAGCGACAGCTCGCCCGAGTCGAAGACCGCCACGTCGCCGACGAAGCGCAGCGTGTGCTCCCGGGCGCCGTAGCCGAACCGCGGCGCCACCCGGGCCCGGAACGGGATCGAACCGCGCACGCACACCACACGCCGGATCAGCCGATGCCGCTCGGCCTCCGCCGGACCGCCGCCCACCGGCATGAAGTCCTGCACCTCGCCGACCCCGTCCTCGGTGAAGAAGCGGGTGATCAGGACGTTCGTGTCGGGGAAGTAGAACTGCTTGGTCCGCGCCGCCCCCACCGCCGCCAGCTCGAAACAGCCGCCGCGCTCCGCGTCCAGGATCGCCCCGAAGACGCTCGGGGCGTCGAAGGACGGGCAGCAGTACCAGTCGATCGTGCCGTCGGTGCCCACCAGGGCGACGCTGCGCAGATCACCGATCAGCCCGTGCTCGGAGATCCGCAGATAGCGACCGCCCCCGGACGTCTCGGTCATCGCAGCCTCCCTGGGCCGGCCCGCGCATCGCGGTTTCCAGCTTAGGTGGAATGGGCCGGGAGGGCCTGGGCGCGGAGAGGCGGAGGGGGTGCGGGTGCTCTCAGATGGTGGGGTGGAGCGCCCGCGGACCGTGAGGGTGGAGCGCCCGCGGACCGTGAGGGTGGAGCGGTCTCAGACGTGGGGGTGGAGTGCCCTCAGACGTGGGGGTGGAGTGCCCTCAGACGTGGAGGTGGAGCGGCCTCAGACCGTCACGACCCGAACCCCCGCCTCCTCGAACCGCCCCACCGTCTCCGCACCGGCCGCCGTGTCCGTGACCAGCGTGTCCACGGACTCCGCCGCGCAGATCCGGGCGAACGCCCGCCGGCCCAGCTTGCTGGAGTCCGCGGCGACGACCACCCGCTCGGCGCGCTCGCACAGCAGCCGGTTGATCGCGGCCTCCGCCTCGTCATGGGCGGCGGCACCGTGCGTGACGTCGAAGGAGACCACCCCGAGCACCGCCACGTCGAGCGTGATCTGCCCCAGCACACCGTCCGCGAGCGGCCCGACGAGCTCGTACGACTGCGCCCGCGCGACCCCGCCGGTCACCACGATCTTGAACTGGGGCCGCACGGCCAGCTCGTTGGCGATGTTGAGCGCGTTCGTGACGACCGTCAGCGCGGGCGATCCCGCCGTGAGGTCCCCGCGCACGGCCAGGGCACGTGCCACCTCGGTCGTGGTCGTGCCGCCGGTCAGCCCGACCGCCTCCCCGGGCGCGATCAGATCCGCCACCGCCTTGGCGATGCGCTGCTTCTCGGAGGCGCGGCGGGCCGTCTTGTACCGCAGCGGCAGCTCGTACGACACCCCGTGCACCACCGCGCCACCCCGCGTACGCACGAGCATCTGCTGCTCGGCGAGCTGGTCGAAGTCACGCCGGATCGTCGCGGCCGACACCCCCAGCTCGGTCGCCGCTTCCTCGACGTCCAGGCGGCCGCGCTCGACGAGCAGTTCCAGCAGCGCCTTCCAGCGGGCGTCGCGCGACATCCGCACCCTCCGTTCACCGATCTCCCGGCGACCTTAGCGCACCCTTTCCCTGTCGTAATGCTTGATTGTGCTCGAAAACGCGCTGTATCTTGCAGGAAAAGTCAGACCGGGAGGGGTGTCGGCGTGAGTCATGTCGAGGACGAGCTGAACAGCCAGCCCGAGTGCTGGACCCGTGCCGCCGCGCAGGCGACCGAGCACGGCGTTGCGCTGCCCAGGCCGGGGGAGCGGGTCGCGGTCGTCGGCTGCGGCACCTCGTACTTCATGGCGCAGTCCGTCGCCGCCCTGCGCGAGCAGGCGGGCCAGGGGGAGACGGACGCCTTCGCCGCCTCCGAGTACCCCCACGGCCGGACCTACGACCGAGTCGTCGCCCTCACCCGCTCCGGCACCACCACCGAGGTCCTCGACCTGCTCGCCCGTCTGAAGGGCCGAACCCGCACGACCGCCCTCACCGCCGACCCGCACACCCCTGTGATGACGGCCGCCGACGACGTCGTCGTCCTCGACTACGCGGACGAACGCTCCGTCGTCCAGACCAGGTTCGCCACCACCGCGCTCACCCTGCTCCGCGCCCACCTGGGACTGCACACCGAAGACGTCGTCACCGATGCCCGCACGGCACTGCGCGCGGAACTGCCCCAAGGGCTCGTGGACTGCGCGCAGTTCACCTTCCTGGGGCGCGGCTGGACCGTGGGGCTCGCCCACGAGGCCGCGCTGAAGACACGCGAGGCGTCCCAGTCCTGGGCCGAGTCCTATCCGGCGATGGAGTACCGGCACGGCCCGATCAGCGTCACCACCGGCGGAACGGCCACCTGGATGTTCGGCGCGGCACCCGAAGGACTCGCCCAACAGGTCTGGGAAACCGGCGCGTTGTGGGTGGGGGAGGACAGCGGAGCGGCAGGGGCGGCCGGACGCGCCCTCGACCCGCTCGCCGATCTGGTGCGGGCCCAGCGGCTGGCCGTGGCGGTCGCCGCGGCTCGCGGACTGGACCCGGACCGGCCGCGCCACCTCACCCGCTCGGTGATCCTCGCCCCCTGACCCCCGAGGGACCCTCGCACCCCGACCCCGAGGAAGGACCGGCCGTGCCCCTCACGACCACCGGCGAGCTCGTCACCCGCGCCGCCGCAGCCCGCTCCGCCGTCGCCGCCTTCAACGTCGTCACCCTGGAACACGTCGAGGCCGTGATCGCCGGCGCGGAGTCCGTGGACACGCCCGTCGTGCTCCAAGTCAGCGAGAACGCCGTCAAGTTCCGCCACGGACGTCTGCTGCCGCTCGCCCGCGCCGCCGTGGCCGCCGCCGAACAGGCCGCCGTCCCCGTGGCGTTGCACCTGGACCACGTGCAGAGCGACACCCTGCTGCACCAGGCAGCGGACGCCGGCTTCGGCTCCGTGATGTACGACGCGTCCCGTCTTCCGTACGCCGAGAACCTCGCCGCCACACAGGCCGCCGCCGACTGGGCGCACGGTCAAGGGCTGTGGATCGAGGCGGAGTTGGGGGAGGTCGGCGGCAAGAACGGCGAGCCGCCGCCCGACCCGCACGCCCCGGGGGCCCGCACCAACCCGGCAGCGGCCCGAACCTTCGTCGCGGACTCCGGGGTCGACGCCCTCGCCGTGGCCGTAGGCAGCGTGCACGCCATGACGACCCGCACCGCCTCCCTGGACCACGCCCTCCTCCAGCGCCTCTCCGCCGCGCTCGACGTGCCCCTCGTCCTGCACGGTTCCTCCGGTCTCCCGGACGCCGAGCTGGCCGCCGCCGTCGCGGGCGGCATCACCAAGGTCAACGTCGGCACCGCCCTCAACCTCGCCCTCACGGGCGCCGTGCGGGAGTTCCTGGACGCGTATCCCGAGGCGGTGGACCCGCGCAAGTACCTCACCGTGGGCCGGGAGGCGATGGCGGCGACGGTGGCGGGGGTCATCCGGGCGCTGCGGTGACTCCGGCAGGCCCCGCGCTCACGTCCGCTTGACGGCCTTGAGCACGACGAACTTCGGGTCGCTCGCCACCAGTTGGCTGTTGCCGAACAGCTTCCGCAGCTTGACGTGGTAGCCCAGGTGCCGGTTGCCCACCACCCACAGCTCCCCACCCGGCCGCAGCGCCCGCCGGGCCCCGGTGAACATCCGCCACGCCGTCGTGTCCGTCGTCGCCTGGTGCGAATGGAACGGAGGGTTGTTGAGCACGACGTCCACGCTCCCGGCCGGTACTCCGGCGAGCCCGTCCCCGACCCGGAACTCGGCGTGCCCGGGCACCCCGTTCGCCTTGTACGTCGCCTCCGCCGACGCCACGGCCTGGAACGACTCGTCCGTGAACAGCACCTCGGCCTCGGGATTGGCCAGCGCCACCGCCGTCCCCACGATCCCGTTGCCGCACCCCAGGTCCACCACCCGCCGCGGCCCCCGCGTCCCGGGCAGGTGCCGCAGGAAGAATCGCGTGCCGATGTCGAGCCGGTCGGCGCAGAACACACCCGCGTGGTTGACGACGGTCCGTCCGGAGACGAGGCCGACGTCGTCGGGAAGCGCGTAGCTGTACGGCCAGGGGTTGGCGGCCCCCACCGACGAGGTGTCCGGGGTGCAGAAGATCAGCCGGGCCTTCTTCTCGGCGAGCGACGTACGGGTCGGACCGAGGACACGCTCGAACAACGCCAGCGTCGAGGAGTGGATCTCCTTCACCATGCCGGCGCCGACGACGACCGTGCCCGCGTGCACCGCGGGCGCCAGCCGCAGCAGCTGGTCCTCCAGCAGGGCCAGACTCTTCGGCACCCGCACCAGCAGCACGTCCACCCGCTCGGGCGGCGGGTCCTGGGCGGTGAGCAGACGGACCGAACCGGGCTCGACGCCGTTGCGTGCGAGGTTCGCCCGGGTCGCCTCCTGGGTGAGGAAGGAGTCGGTGATCTGCGTCGGGCGGTGCGCCGCGAGCGCCGTGACCAGCGCGCCCCAGCGGTCCCCGACGACCACGACCGTGCCGGACAGCGGGACCTCGTGCTCCGCGAGGTGCCTGAGGAGGTATTCGTCGGAGGCGTCCCAGGCACGCAGCCTGTCGCGGGGGTCCTCGGGGAAGCGGATCAGGGCGAGCTCGCCCCACGGCGTCGTCATACGGTCGTCCATCGTGCGTCAAGGCTAACCGAGCCGCAGCTCAGGACCGGTGAGGGAAGATGGAGGCCATGGACACCTTCGACCCCGAGCTGTTCCCCAGGCAGCGGACGGAGGTCGCCCCGGGCGCGGTGCACATACCGGACTGGCTGGACGCCGAACACCAGACGGAGCTGCTGACGGCCTGCCGCACATGGGCCCGCCCCCCGGCCGGCCTGCGCACGGTCCGCACACCCGGCGGCGGCACGATGACCGCCCGCCAGGTCTGTTTGGGATGGCACTGGGCTCCCGTACGGAAGTGCCCGAACTGCGGTCGCGCCGTGCGGGACAATCCCGAGTGTCCTGGCCGGCACTGGTACCCGTACGCCTACGCCCGCACGGTCGTCGACGGCGACCGTGCCCCGGTGAAGCTCTTCCCCGCCTGGCTCGGCGAGCTGGGTCGCCGCGCGGTCACCGACGCGCTCGGACCGCGGGCGGCCGGGGCGGCGGCGTACGACATCGCGCTGATCAACTTCTACGACGGTGACGCGCGTATGGGCATGCACCGCGACAGCGACGAGAAGTCCGACGCCCCCGTGGTCTCCCTGAGCCTCGGCGACACCTGCGTCTTCCGCTTCGGCAACACCGAGACCCGGACCCGGCCGTACACGGACGTCGAGCTGCGCAGCGGCGACCTGTTCGTGTTCGGCGGCCCGTCGCGGCTCGCGTACCACGGGGTGCCGCGCGTGCACGCCGGTACGGCACCGCCCGGGCTCGGCCTGGCCGGGCGGCTCAACATCACCCTGCGGGTCAGCGGCTTTCCCGACGCCCCCTGAGGAACGGATCATGGGAGACTCCCCCTCATGAGCGGCAAGGCGGACCCCCGCGCGGCGGGGGAAGAGACCACCTCGAGGACGCGGTTGGACCGGGGGCGCGCAGTGCTCGGGCCCGCGCTGGAGCTCGTGCACACCGGTCGGGCGCCCACCCGGGCCGTACTGACCGCCGAACTCGGCGTCACCCGGGCCACGGCGGGCGCGGTCGCCGCGGAACTGGAGGCGCTCGGGCTGATCCGCGTCGACGCGCGGCCCGGCGCCGCCGCCGGTTCGCAGGGCCGGCCCTCGCACCGGCTCTCCCTCGCCGAGGACGGTCCCGTCGCCCTGGCCGCCCAGGTGCACGCCGACGGCTTCCGGGCCGCGCTGGTCGGGCTCGGCGGCCGGATCGTCGCGACCGCCCCAGGCTGCGAGACCGTCGACGCCGACCCGGCGAAGGTGCTCGGCTCCGTCGTCGACGCGGGCGCCGAGTTGCTGCGGGAGACGGGACGTCGCTGCGTCGGCGCCGGGCTCGCCGTACCGTCCGCGGTCGCCGAACCGGAGGGCCTGGCGCTCAACCCGCTGCACCTGGCCTGGCCGGCCGGGGCACCCGTGCGGGAGATCTTCGCCGAGCGGGTCCGCGCGGCGGGGATCACCGGGCCCGCCTTCGCCGCCAACGACGTCAACCTCGCCGCGCTCGCCGAACACCGGCACGGTGCGGGGCGCGGTGCCCGCGACCTGCTGTGCGTGGCCACCGGGCACCGCGGGGTCGGCGGCGCGCTGGTGCTCGACGGGCGTCTGCACACGGGCAGTTCGGGGCTCGCCCTCGAAGTCGGCCACCTCACCGTCAACCCCAAAGGCCGCCCCTGCCACTGCGGCAGCCGCGGCTGCCTCGATGTCGAGGCCGACCCGCTGGCCCTCCTCACGGCGGCCGGCCGGGAGCCGGGACCCGAGGTGTCTCTTCTCCAACAGGCCATGGACCTGCTCCGCCACGAGTACGACGACCCCGCCGTCCGCACCGCCGCCGAGACCCTCATCGACCGCCTGGGCCTCGGGCTCGCCGGCCTGGTGAACATCCTCAACCCCGACCGGATCATCCTCGGCGGCCTGCACCGCACCCTCCTCGACACCGACCCCGAGCGCCTGCGCGCGGTCGTCGCCGACCGCAGCCTGTGGGGGCAGAGCGGCGGCGTCCCCATCCTGGCCTGCACTCTCGACCACAACAGCCTGGCCGGAGCGGCGGAGTTGGCCTGGCAGCCGGTGCTCGACGATCCGCTCGCCGCGTTGGCCGGGGGCTGAGAACCGCCGCTGCCTACAGCGTGGCCCCGCCGTCGATGACCAGGTCGGCGCCCACGACGGAGGCGGCCGCGTCCGACGCCAGATACAGCACGGCCTGCGCCACCTCCTCCGTCGACGACACCCGCCCCAGTGGCGACTGCTCCTTCATCCGCGCGGCGCGGTCCGCGGCTGCTTCGCCCGGACGCAGCGACATCGCGGTGTCGGACGGACCGGGGCTCACGGCGTTGATGCGGACCCCGTCCCCGATGTGTTCGAGCGCCGCCCCACGGGTGAGGGAGGAGACGGCTGCCTTGGTCGCGGCGTACGCGGTGGTGCCGTGCGCCTGCCGGTGCGGGCCCAGGTTGGACGACACGTTGACGATCGCCCCACCGCCCGGCTGTGCGCGCATCTGCCGTACCTCGGATCGCAGGGCGAGGAAGACGCCGGTGATGTTGGTGTCGACCAGGGTCTGCCACTCCTCCTCGGAGAGCTCGGCGAAGGCCCGCCCGCCCCGGAACACGCCCGCGTTGTTGACCGCCACGTCCAGCGCGCCGAACTCGTCGACCACTGCCCGCACGAGCCCCTCCACGTCGGCGGCGCGCGCCACGTCGGCCACACGGGCGACTGCGGTGCCGCCGGCCTGCTCCACCAGGGCGACGGTCTCGTCGAGCGGCTCCCGGGTCCGCCCGGCGACTACGACCCGGGCCCCCTCCGCGGCCAACGAGAGGGCGACGGCCCGTCCGATGCCCGACCCGCCACCGGTGACGAGGGCGGAGCGGCCGGAGAAGCGGTGCTTCAACATGCAGTTCCTTTCAAGAACGATCAGTTCAGTATCTGCAGAGCCTGCTCCGCCGCGTCCCGCACCCGCGCCGGATCCGACGAGGCCTTGCCGACCACGCGCAACCCCTGCATCAGCACCAGCAGCATCCGCGCCAGGGCCCGCGGATCCCGCTCGGCCGGCAACTCGCCCTGCCCCTGTGCTCGCACGAGCGTCGAGTGCAGCAGCGTCTCCAGGTGCTCCCAGCCCAGCTCCACCCGGCGAGCCGCCGCCGGATCGTGCGGGGCCAGCTCGGCAGCCGTGTTGGTGACGAAGCAGCCGCTGGTGCGGCACGCATCGTCGGAGGCCTCCGCGGCGAACCGCCGCACCAGCGCGCGTACGGCCGGCAGTGCGGGCCCCGGCTGGGACAACTCGCGTACGAGCTGCGGGTTCTGCCCCTCCCCGTACCGGTCCAGCGCCTTGAGGTACAGGTCGCGCTTGTTGCCGTACGTGGCGTAGATGCTGGCGCGCCCGATCCCGAGATGTGCGACGAGGTCCGCCATCGACGTCGCCTCGTAGCCCCGCCGCCAGAACAGCTCAAGTGCCGACTGCAACACGGCGTCCGGGTCGAACTCCTTGCTCCTGGCCATGCCGTGACGCTAGATCAATCGAGAACGTTCGGTCAAGTAAAGAGAGCTGACCGCTGTGACTCAGAGGGGTCATCGCGGCCCTCGGTCCCCCTGGTACGGGAGGTCAGGGTGGACTGGTTCGCACCGCTCGGGGCAGGCGAGCGCCTGACGGGGCACGCGCACCACCCGTCGCACCGCACGGACCAGGAGGAGCCACCCATGTCCAAGCCGCCCCTGCTCCCCGAGGCCGAGGCCCTGCTGCGCCGCCCCAACCCCTCCGTCATGGCCACCCTGCGCTCGGACGGCACACCCGTCTCCACCCCCACCTGGTACGTGTGGGCGGACGGCCGCGTGCTGGTCAGCCTCGACGAGGGCCGGGTACGCCTCAGGCACCTGCGCCGCGACCCGCGCGTGACCCTTACCGTCCTCGACACGGACGACTGGTACACGCACGTCACCCTCATCGGCAGGGTCGTCGACATGTACGACGACGAGGGCCTGGTCGACATCGACCGCATCGCCACGCACTACACCCGCAAGCCCTACCCGGAGCGGGCCCGCGCCCGCGTCAGCGCCTGGATCGAGGTGGAGCGCTGGCACGGCTGGGGCGAGATGAAGGACAGCGACCAGTCCGGGTGACCCGTCCCCGTCGCCGCCCCCGTCATGCCCCGATCGCGCGCCGCGGCCTGGCGACCAGCTCGCCGCCGCAGTTGGGGCACACGCCCCGCATGGCCTCGCCGCACGGCACGCAGAAGGTGCACTCGTAGGAGCAGATGAGGGCTGCCGCATCGTGCGGCAGGGCCGCCGTCGTACAGCGCTCGCACTTGTCGCGCATGTCCAGTGCCATCGTTCCGCGTCTCCTCACCCTCGGGTCCGTCGCCGCTCATCCTCCCCGCACGCGTGGGGTGCTACAGCACCCCGGCGGGACGAAGACCGACGCGATCGGGCCACGCCCCGGCCGCTCTCACCGCCACTCCACGGCGAACGCCCGGCCGGGGTTCTCCGTCAGGATGCGCGCCACGAGTTCCTCGCCGACGGCGAGTGCGAGCCGTGGCACCACCCGGCGCAGCAGGTACGGCATGCCCGGACCGCCGTTGACCGAGCGGCCCGCGTCCGTCGTGGTGTCGCCGCCGAGGAGCAGCCGGTCGCCGAAGCCGGCGTCGACGAGGGCTCGTACGGCGTCCGGCATCCGCCAGTCGGTGGCGTGGTGGGCGCGCGACGGTCCGTCGAAGGCGAGGTAGCAGCCCGCGTCGGCGGCCTGCCGGTGCACGGTGGAGTCGGGGGAGCGGTTGAGGTGGCCGAGGATCACCCGGTGCGGCGGCACGCCCAACTCCCCGCACAGCAGGTCGAGCACGTCGAGTGCGCCGGTGCCGTGCTCCAGATGGACACCGATGGGCGCGCCCGTCGCACGGTGGGCCTCGGCCGCAGCGGTCATCGTCCAGCGGGTGTGCGCGTCGAGGGCGTGGAAGCCGCCCGCGACCTTGATCATCCCCGCGCGGACCCCCGACGTGCCCATGCTCTCCGTCAGTTCGGAGACGAAGACCTCGGCAAGGCGTCCGCGCAGCTCGGCGATCGTCGCGTCGTCGTAGTGGACGCGCTGGTGCAGTCCGGTCGCCGCCACGACGTGCACCCCGCTCTCCCGGGACAGCGGCGGCAGATCGGCGGCGCGCCGCCCCATCCCGTACGGGGTCCACTGCACCACCGTGCCCCCGCCCTGCGCGCGGAACGCGGCCAGTTCCGCCCGTGCCGCGGACGCCCTCCGCAGCTCCTGCCCCGGCAGTCGGGGGCTGCTCAGGAACAGGTGGTCGTGGGCGTCGCACACCCCCAACCGCTCGGGAGGCACGTCCCCGAGCACCGTACGGACGACGCTCACCACTGGCGCCCCTGCGGCAGCCGGCCGAGACCGGGAGCCGACAGGTGCAGGACCTGGAAGACGTCACCGTCGGCCATGGGGCTTTCGTGCTCCCAGAGCGAGAAGTGGACGAGCTCCCACGCACGGCTGTCCACGGCGGCCGCCGCGAGCACCGCGCCGTCCTCCCGCGCCAGCCGCCCGGTCTCCTCCACCGCGTCCGCCATGACCTCCGACAGCGTCACCCCGTCCGGCACCCGTTCCCGCCGCCGTACCGCGACCCGGGCAGGGGAGCCGACGGCGCCGCCCTCCGCGTAGGCCAGGCCCGTCCACTGCTGCACCGCGGGGCGCCCGAAGTCGTCGCTGAGCCCCTGGAAGGCGCCTCCCCACAGGAAGGTGTTCATGCCCTCGACGGTGTTCCACAGGTAGAACGGCGCGTACTGGTTGACCGGCGAGCCGTGCACCCCGCGCTCACGCAACAGATACGCCTTGAGGGCGAGCCCCTCCCAGTCGTCGAGCAGGTGCCCGATGCGGGACACGCGCGCGCGGATGATCGCCGTGTCGTAGTCGGCGGGCAGTGTGAGCTCGTACTGCATGGCGTGCACCGGATGCCTCCTCGGGCGGGCTGGTCGTCGTCACGGAGCGATCGGAGCGATCGGAGTGATCGGAGTGATCGGAGTGGGCCGAGAAATCGGTGTGGGCGGGGTCAGCAGGGAGAGCAGTCCGCGGATGCCGGTGTCGAAAAGGGCCGGTGAAGCGGCGGCGCGGGCCAGGACGTAGCCGCCCTGAAGGGTCGCGAGGATCGTCGCGGCCACCTCCTCGCCGTCGAGCTCCGGCGCGAACTCGCCTTGCTCCTTGCCCTCTTCGACGAGCCCGGCGAGCCGCTCGCGGACCCAGTCGAGCGTCTCGTCGACGGGAGCGCGCAACTCGTCGCTGGCGACGATGTCGGGATCCATCGTCAGCCGCCCCACGGGGCATCCGCGCAGCACGTCGCGCTCGCGCAGGAGATACGCCCGGATGCGCTCGGACGGTGTGCCCGGCCCGTCGAGCAGCCGCCCGACGACGGCCCGCATCTCCTCGGCCGTCCGCGCGATCGCGGCCAGGGCGAGGTCGGGCTTGCCCTTGAAGTGGTGGTACATGCTGCCCTGTCCGGCACCCGCGCGCTCCAGGATCGCCTTGGGGCTGGTGCCCACGTATCCGCGCTCCCAGAGCAGTTCGCGGGTGGACTCGATCAGTCGGTCCGAGGTGCTCATGCACCCACTGTACATACTAGTAGTTACAGAAATCGAGCTCATGGGAAGCAGCCGAAACAGCCCTGCGTACTCCTCGGGAGGTACGCGCAGTGCCGCTGGCCGTACGACGACCCGGCCCCCTCCCCGGCGGGAGTCTCGAGACAACAGCGCAAGACCCACCTGGGAGATGACTCGAGATGCAGACACTGGCGAACTGGGACGGCGGACCCGGACCGTGGATCCTCTTCTTCCCGCTGATCTGGGCGGCCGTCGTGATCGGCGTCGTGACGGTCCTGCGCCGCACCGCGTGGCGCGGCCGCGGCGGCCCGTGGCGAGCGATGGGGGACAGCCGTCCCTCCGACGGTTCACCCCTCGCCGTGCTCGGCCGCCGCTTCGCCTCCGGCGAGATCGACGAGGACGAGTACTGGCGCCGGCTGTCCGTCCTGGACGAGCAGTTCGGCCGTACGAAGGGCGGAGCCGCATGACGACCGCGACCACCACGCGGACCGCCGCCCGGGTCGTCGACGCCGTGAAGGTGTACGGCGTCGGCGACAACGCCGTCCGGGCCCTGGACGGGGTGGACGTGACCTTCCCGGCCGGACGCTTCACCGCGATCATGGGGCCCTCGGGCTCCGGCAAGTCGACCTTGATGCACTGCGCGGCCGGACTGGACACGCTGACCTCGGGCGCCGCGTACATCGGCGACACCGACCTGAGCAGCCTCGACGACCGCCGTCTGACCCTGCTGCGCCGCGACCGCGTCGGCTTCGTCTTCCAGGCGTTCAACCTGGTGCCCACGCTGACCGTCGCGGAGAACATCCGGCTGCCGCTGGACCTGGCCGGGAGCAGGGGCGACCCGGAGTGGACCGACGCGCTGATCGACGTGGTCGGCCTGCGCGACCGGCGACGGCAAGGGGCGGGCACTGACCGTCACCGACCCGGTCGCACTGGAACGCACCTTCGACCTCGGTACGGTCGACGGCTCCCTGCGCGACCTCGGCAGCGACGGCATCGCCATCACCGAGAAGGAGGCCGGCAAGCAGGGCCTCGTGCCCGGCGACACCGCACGGCTCACCTTCACCGACGGCAGGACGGTGCCCTTCACCGTCCGCGCGGTCTACGGCCGGTCCGAACTCGCCGGCGACTACGTCATCACCCGCGCCGCCTGGTCCCCGCACCGCACCCAGGACTCCGACACCCTCATCGCCGTCTCCTTCAAGGACGGCGTGAGCACGGACGCGGGCAAGGCCGCCGTGGCGAGGGTCGCCCAGCAGTACGGCAACCCGGAGGTGCAGACCCGCGACGAGTACGCCCAGTCCTCGGCGGGCGGGATCGACATGATGCTGACCCTGGTCTACGCGCTGCTCGCGTTGGCGGTTCTCATCGCGCTTCTCGGTATCGCCAACACGCTGACGCTGGCCGTCCACGAACGCACCCGGGAACTCGGCCTGTTGCGGGCCGTCGGCCAGACCCGGTCCCAGCTGCGGGCCATGGTCCGGTGGGAGTCGGTCCTGGTCGCCGCCTTCGGCACGGCGGGCGGTCTGGCCCTCGGCGCCTTCCTCGGCTGGGTGCTGGTCACCGCCTCCGACGGGGCGAGCGACAGCGCCTTCGCCTTCGCGCTACCGCCCGCGCAACTCGCGGTGGTGGCACTGGTGGGCCTCGCGGCCGGAGCCCTCGCGGGTCTGCGGCCCGGCGCGCGGCACGCCTGGACGTGCTGCGGGCCATCGCCACCGAATGAGCGGAGAAACAGATTGGTCACCGCCCGGTCAGCCGGCAACGGCGGACCGGGCGGGAGCATGTGCGGGCCTGCGGCCGTCCGCCGCGAGCTCGACCTCGACCTCCGCGAACCTGCGCGCGGGCTTCTCCCCGACCGGCCGGCGCAGCAGGCGCGCGGGCTGGGTCAGGGCGGGCACGGCTGTCGGGAGGGTGAACCACACGACCTTGCCCGAATCGCCGTCCGGCCGTGCGCCCCAGCTCTCGCTGACCGCCGCCACCATGGCGAGTCCACGCCCGCACGTCGCGAGCGAGTCGGCGTCCTCCACCACGGGAAGGCGGGGGTCGTGGTCGCGCACCGAGACCATGAGCCGGTCGAGCAGCAACTCCATCTCAACGGTGCACGTCTTGTCGGGCTGGGCGTGCCGGTGGACGTTGCTCAGCAGCTCCGTCACACCGAGCGCGGCTCGGTCTATCAAGGCGTCCAGATGCCAGTAGCGCAACTGCGCCGATACGATTCTGCGGACCTGACCGATCCGCGACGGCAGGGCTTGGAGCTCCACCGTGCAGTGCCTGCTTGGGTTGGTGATCACGGCTGCGACTCCCCGACGTGAGGTCCGGAAGAACACGGAGTTCGGATCGAATGCAGCAGGGCGTCTGCGCGAGGCGGCCGCCTGCTGTCGTGGCCGGCGGGCTGGTTCGCAGCGTTATCGCCGGTAAACCCAGAGTGACGTGGGAACAGCGTGACGCAGGGGGTGCGGTACCGCAACTCGCGGTCGGCCCCTCGCCCCCGGCGCCCCCGCTCAGCCGCCGCGGCCGGCCGCCCTGCGCACGGCCTCGATGAATCGACGGGCCGCCGGCGGCCCCGGCTCGCCCGGGGCGGGGTCGTGATCACCCAGAGTCAGGAGGTATCGCTTGCCGTTCAGGTCCGCCAGGGCCCGGTCGTCCGCGGCATACCAGGGCTTCGAGGCGCGCACCGCCTGCACCGGCGCGCTGTCGATCTCGCTGCCGTAGCTCGTGAGCAGCTCCAGCCGTCCGTCGCTGATGCGGACCTGCCCGGCCCGGGTGAGCGAGCGCAAGTTCTTCCCGATCCGCACGCCCGTGGCCCTGAAATCCGGCTCCGCCATGCCGCTCCGCCCCCTTGCGCAGTCTGGTGCAGTCTCTCCACGTACGGTGTCCGTCCGCCGTGCAGTCTGCCCGCGTACGGAGTCGAGCACCAGTACGCACGACACGCACAAGGGGGCGCCTGAAGCACTCGGTGAGTGCGCCCCCACGCCTGCGTGCCACCGGGGGGCGCACACCGGTACCCAGGGCTGCCTTTGAGAGCCTCAAAGCAGCGTTTATGCAGGTGAGAAGCGTGCGCAAGGTGATTATGATCGGTGGCACAAGCCGCGCGACCCGCCGTCGGCGCGCAGCGTAAGGAGCCCCGCCGTGAGCACCCCCCAGCAGACCCGGACCGGCGCGACCCTCGACGTCGACCACAGCGATTCCGACTACCGCGCGTGGCTGAAAGAGGCCGTCCGCAAGGTCCAGGCCGACGCCAACCGCTCGGCCGACACACACCTGCTGCGGTTCCCGCTGCCGGAGCGGTGGGGCATCGACCTGTATCTGAAGGACGAGTCCACCCACCCCACCGGCAGCCTCAAGCACCGCCTCGCCCGCTCCCTCTTCCTCTACGGCCTGTGCAACGGCTGGATCCGGCCGGGCCGCCCGGTGATCGAGGCGTCCAGCGGCTCCACGGCCGTCTCCGAGGCGTATTTCGCCAAGCTGATCGGCGTGCCCTTCGTTGCCGTCATGCCGCGCACGACCAGCGCGGAGAAGGTCCGCCTCATCGAGTTCCACGGCGCCCGGTGCCACTTCGTGGACGACCCCCGCTCGATGTACGAGGAGTCCGCCCGCCTCGCGGCCGAGACCGGCGGCCACTACATGGACCAGTTCACCTACGCCGAACGCGCCACGGACTGGCGCGGCAACAACAACATCGCCGAGTCGATCTTCCGCCAGCTGGGACTCGAGCGGTTCCCGGAGCCCGCGTGGATCGTCGCCACCGCCGGAACCGGCGGCACCTCCGCGACCCTCGCGCGCTACGTCCACTACATGCAGTACGACACCCGTATCTGTGTCGCCGACCCGGAGAACTCCTGCTTCTTCGAGGGCTGGACCACCGGCGATCCGGACGTCACGTGCGACTGCGGCTCACGCATCGAGGGCATCGGCCGGCCGCGCATGGAACCCAGCTTCGTACCGGGCGCCGTCGACCGGATGATGAAGGTGCCCGACGCGGCCAGTGTCGCCGCCGTACGCGCCCTGGAGCGGGCCATCGGCCGGAAGGCGGGCGGCTCCACCGGCACGGGACTGTGGAGCGCCCTGAAGATCGTCGCCGAGATGGTGGCCGACGGCCGCCGGGGGAGCGTGGTCACCCTCCTCTGCGACCCGGGCGACCGCTACCTCGACAAGTACTACTCCGACGCCTGGCTCACCGAGCAGGGTCTCGACATCACCCCGTACACCGCGGCGATCGACTCCCTGCTGGCGACGGGCGTGTGGGCCGAGTGACTAAACGGCGAGTCGGTGGTCCAGGGCCGTCACCGCGTCGCGGAAGGTGTGGTCGAGGCCCGTGCGGGCGAGGCGGAGGGCGGCGCGGAACGGGGCCGGGCCGTCGGCCGCGAACGTCCACTGCACCCGCGTGCCGGTCCCGGTCGGTGTGAGCCGCCATTCCTCGACCAGGGCACGCGGCCCCGGCGCGTTGGTGACGTCGACGCGATACGCGTACACCTCGGGCTGCTTCGCCACGAGGATCGTCTCCTCGAAGCGCGCCCCGCCCTTGAGCCGGACCTCACGCCCGGCGCCGCCGTCGGTGGGCCGGGCCAGCCGCACCGCCGAGAACCACTCGGCCCAGCCCGGCACGTCCTCGGCCAGTGCGGGGAAGACCGCCTCGGGCGCGGCCGCGATCTCTGTGGTGAACACCAGGCGCAGGGGAGCGGTGTCGACGAAGTCGAGCCCGACCGGGCGCAGACGACGAGCCACGGGCGACGTCCCCCTTCGTGGAGTGGGCGTCACCCTAGCTGGCACACCGTCAGATGTCTGCACCCTCTTCGGCCTCGCCGGCCACCACCAGCCGCCGCAGATGGTCCGAAACCTCCAAGCGCGCCTCGGCGGGCAGCCCCGCGTCGGTCACCAGCGTGTCGACCTGGTCCAGCGCCGCGAACGAACTCAGGCCCACCACACCCCACTTGGTGTGGTCGGCGACCACGACCACCCGCCGCGCCGAGTGCACCAGGCGCCGGTTGGTCTCGGCCTCCGCGAGGTTCGGCGTCGACAGACCGGCCTCCACCGATATGCCGTGCACACCGAGGAACAGCAGGTCGAAGTGGAGCGCCGCGATCGCCTGGTCGGCGACCGGCCCCACCAGAGAGTCGGACGGGGTGCGCACCCCGCCGGTCAGTACCACCGTCGCCGCGCCCTGCCGCGGGCCCGACGTGCGCTGAGCCGCGTGGAAGACGTCGGCGACCCGCACGGAGTTGGTGACGACCGTGAGGTCCGGCACCTCCACCAGCTGATGGGCCAGCGCGAACGTCGTCGTACCGCCCGACAGCGCGATCGCGCTCCCCGGCGACACCAGCTCCGCCGCGGCCCGCGCGATGTCCTCCTTGGCCGTCAGCTCCAGGCCCGACTTGGCCTCGAACCCCGGCTCGTGCGTGCTCGCCTCCACGATCGGCACCGCACCGCCGTGCACCTTCTCCAGGACGCCCTGGCGGGCCAGCGCGTCCAGGTCACGGCGGACCGTCATGTCCGACACGCCCAGTTTGCGCGTCAGCTCGTTGACGCGGACGCCCCCACGGCGCCGGACCTCGTCCAGGATCAGGGCGCGGCGCTGCTCCGCGAGGAGGTTCTGATTCTCGCTCACGTACGCTCCGGTCCTTTCGCCTCAAGCCGTCCGACAGGCCTGCCCACCTGCTCCGACGAGGACATTCTCCCCATCCCCGGTGTGCGGGCGTCCCATCCTCGCACGGGATGGCGCGGACCGTACCACCACCCCGTAGTGCCCATGTCACCCACCGCGCCATCCGCGTCACCGGTCACACGGATCGGGGAGATTCGGTGACAGGGGGTGTGCATCGCCCTCGGAACGGACATCCTGGTGCCCGCACAGGCACATGTCGACGGCGTGTCACGGGGGAAGTGCGAACAGTGGAACGTGCCTCAGCAACCTCATCGACCTCAGCAACTTCATCGACCTCAGCGAGCAGAGCCGCCCTGGAACTCCTGGTCCACGGAGTCGGCGGATCCACACCCGAGAAGATGCTCAACGATCCGCGCACGGTGCGGATCACCGGCGACGACACGGCGGCCGTCTTCCGGCGCGCCGACGACGTCGACGCGGACACCGGACCCGACGAGCAGCGCACCGCACCGGTGCCCGAGGCGTACGTCTGGTGCAACCTCACCTCCGGCAACGGCACCCGCGCCCTGTGGCTGTTGCTGCTGCCGTTCATGGTGGTCAACCTCGCCCACTGGATGCGCCCCGCCGCGCACGGCCGGGTGCGGACGGTGCGGCTGTACGGCCTGCTGGTACGGCTCGCCGGACTCACCCTGACCGTGCTGCTCGTCGGGGCGGCCTGCGAGGTCGCCCTCGACCTGACGGCATGGCAGTGCGCGGGCACGCCCGCGTGCGCCGAACGCCACTCCTGGCTGGGCTTCCTGTCGCCCGCGGCCTCGGACGGCGGCTGGTGGAGCCGGCCCGGCCGCCGACTGGCCCTCGCCGCCCTGCTGCCCACGGCCCTCACCGGCCTGCTGTGGTACCTCTCCCACCGCACCTGGCGCGCGTACGAGTCCCAGGAACCCATGGACCCCACCGCCGAACCCGAGAAGGAGACCGGCCGCACCGCGCTGAACCGCCCCGGCTTCTGGTACGGGCGCCGGCTGGTGGCCCGCCTGCGCGCGGCGCACACCGCCGCGGGCCTGCTGACGGTGGCCGCCGCGGTCGGCACCGCGGCCGCACGCTTCGACCGCGAGCCCGGAGGCCCGGCGGCCCTCGACGTGATCGGCCGACTACTGGACGCGGCCCTCGTCGCCGGCGTGATCGTCGCGCTGTGGGTGGTCTGCCGCCGAGGCCGCAGTGAGAGACGCCTCGACCGGGAACCCGATGAGCGCCTCGCACGACTCCTGCCGCTCGGCGCCCTCGCCCTGCTCGTCCTCACGCTGGTGTACGCCGGCTGGGAGCGACCGGGCTGGACCTCGACCGGACGACTGCAGGGCGACATGACCTTCGGGGTCATCGCCCTGGGCCAGGGCGTGCTGGTGATCGCCCTCGCCGTGGTCGCGCACGTCCTGTACCGCGCCCTGCCCGACCGGCGCGCCGCGATGCGCGGCCTGGCCGGACCCGCCGTCGCCATGCTGGCCTGCGCCCTCGGCGGAGTGATGTCCGGCGGGGTGTCCCAGCGCGTCTCCGACTGGCTGGACGGCACCCACGCCACCATCGACGGCCCTCCGGTGCTGCTCACCTGGCAGGCGTCGGTGATCCCGGTGCTGCTCCTCGTCCTGCTCGTGCTGTGCGCCCGCCTCGGCCGGCGCGCAGTGCGGCTGGCCCGGGCCGAGCGCGAGGCCGTGAATCACGACTACCGGGTGAAGGCCGAGGACGCGGCCCACACCCGCCGTATCGCGCGCGCCCGCGCCATGGCCACGCTCACCGACCAGGGCCCCCTCGTCGTGGCGGTCACCTCCGCCGCGACCCTGCTCCTCGGTGCCGGAGCCCTCGTCGGAGCCTTCGCGACCGAGGCGACACCCGGGGGTGCCGCCGCGCACGCGTACGCCTTCGTCCGGGGCGCGGCCGAGACAGCGCAGGCGCTGGGCTCCTGGCTGATAGGGCTCGGCTTCATCCTCTTCGTCACCTGGGGCAGGCGCGCCTACAAGGACCCCTCCGCGCGGCGCACCATCGGCATCCTGTGGGACGTCGGCACCTTCTGGCCCCGCGCCGCCCACCCCTTCGCACCGCCCTGCTACGCAGAGCGTGCGGTTCCCGACCTGACGTGGCGGATGGCCACCTGGACGCAGACCACCCGCGGACGCCTGGTGATCTCCGGGCACTCCCAGGGCAGCGTTCTCGCGGCCGCGGCGGCCTGGCAGTTGCCACCCTCCGTCCGCAAGCGCGTCGCTCTCCTCACCTACGGCTCCCCGATCGAGCGCCTCTACGGCCGCTGGTTCCCGGCCCACTTCGGACCGGACGCCCTCGCCGCCCTCCACCGCGACGTCGACTGCTGGCGCAACCTGTACCGCCTCACCGACCCCATCGGCGGCCCCGTACGCCTGCCCGGCGACTGCGGCCCCGCGGTGGACCGCACCCCCCTCAAGGACCCGATGGCCTACGGCCGCGCCCCGGCACACCCGCTGCCCGCCCCTCTCCTCGGCCACTCCGACTACCAGGCGGACCCCGCCTTCGCCGAGGAACGAGAACTGCTGCTGGGCCGCCTGCGGCCGGACGTGCCGACCCAGCGGCTGAAGGCCTGTCACCAGGACTTCGAGCAGACGGTGTAGGCCCCGGCCCTCCGCGGCCGTCGTCAACGGCTGGTACGTCCTCGACCGGCTGCTGTCCGTCTGAGCACCGGACCCTCAGGGCAGCTCCGGAAGGTCCTCCGCGTACAGCAGCGTCAGGTCGTCCGTGCTGGGTTCCTCGACCTGGGCGACGCGGCTCGCGTGCCGCTCCACCATCGCCTCGAAGGTCTGGCGGGCGGTGCGGCCGTTGCCGAAGGCGGGGCCCTTCGGGATCGCCGTGAAGTACTTGAGCAGGCCCTCCGACGCGCCGGGCGCCAGCCGGTACTCGTGCTCCTCGGCCTGCTGCTCCACGATCCGCAGCAGTTCCTCGGGGCCGTAGTCGCTGAAGGTGATGGTCCGTGAGAAGCGGGACGCCACTCCGGGGTTGACGGAGAGGAAGCGCTCCATCTCGGCCGTGTAGCCCGCGACGATCACCACGACCGCGTCCCGGTGGTCCTCCATCAGCTTCACCAGCGTGTCGATGGCCTCCTTGCCGAAGTCCCGGCCCGAGTCCTCCGGGGACAGCGCGTATGCCTCGTCGATGAACAGCACGCCCCCGCGCGCCTTGTCGAAGGCCTCCTGGGTGCGGATCGCGGTGGAGCCGATGTGCTCGCCGACCAGGTCGACGCGGGAGACCTCGACGAGGTGGCCCTGCTCCAGCACGCCGAGCGAGGCGAGGATCTCGCCGTACAGGCGCGCGACTGTCGTCTTGCCGGTGCCCGGGGATCCCGTGAACACCAGGTGCCGCTTGACGGAGGCCGCCTTGAGACCCGCCTGCTGGCGGCGCCGGCCCACCTCGATCATGTCCGTGAGCGCCCGCACCTCGCGCTTGACGCTGTCCAGGCCGATCAGCGCGTCGAGTTCACCGAGCACGGCCTTCGAGGTCCGCGCCGGCTTCTCGGGCTCCGCGGCCGGCTGCGGCTGCGCAACGTCGCGCTGCTCGGGAATCGCACCGAGCAGCCCCGGAGACCGACCCACCGTCTGCACGACCGTCTCCGGTGCCGTCGGCTGCCTCAGGGCCGTGCTCTCGTCGCTCGTGCAGTCCTCGACGACGGGGCCCGAGTCGGGTGCGCCGTCCGAGCCGCTGTCCGCGAACTCGTACCCACCGCGCGCGCAGCGCTCCGTACGGCACTTGCGCAGCGTCGTACGGCAGCCGTCGATCACATGGAAGCCGTAGCCACCACTGCCCGTCACCCGGCAGTTCAGGAAGCTGCCGCGGCCCCCGGCCGACACGTAGAAACCGGCCTCCGCGGGGGAGTCGACCGTGCAGCGCTCCACGGTGGGGTCGGCGCCCTTGGTGACGATCACGCCGGTCTGGGTGCCATCCAGCGTGCAGTTGTTGAGTGTGCCGCCGCTGCCGTGGTCGCGGAACCAGGCGCCCGTCGCCGCGTCCCGGATCCGGCAGTCGTCGAGCTGCGCGGTCGCGCCGTCGCTCACCGACACCGCCGTGTTGCGCACCTGGGAGATGTCGCTGTCGACGACGTCCGCGCGCGATCCGCGGTCGAGGACGAACAACGCGTCCGGCACGTCGTGCACCCGGCAGGAGTCCAGGACCGCCGTGGCGCCGTCGCTGACCCACACGGCCGGGTAGTCGCCGGTGCTGTCGAAGATCTCGCACTGGTTGGCGTCCACGCGTGTGCCCGGGTCCCACACCGACAGGCCGTTGCGCCCGAACTGGCGCACCGTCGTGCGCGTCAGCGTCAGCACGGAGCGCGAGCGCAGGTCGACCGCGTTCTCCGGGATGTCGTGGATGTGACAGTCGGCCATCGTGAGCACGGCGTCCGTGTCGAGGGTGACGCCGTCGGCGGTCGTACGGTGCACATCGCAGTCGGTGAGGTGCGCGGTGGCCCGGCCGGTGATCTGGACACCGCTGCCCCGCACCTCGTACACCTCGCAACCGAACGCCTCCAGCGCGGAGTTGTCACCGGTCGCGGTCAGCCCGGAGCCCGAGGCGTGGTGCACCCGGCAGCGCTCCAGACGGGGACGGGCGCCGCCGCGCACAGCGACCCCCGCCTGGGCTGCCGCGACGACCTCGCACTCCTCGAACACCCCGCCTCCGCCGTCGACCACGGCGATGCCGATGCCCGCCGGGTTGTCGACGGTGCAGCGCCGCACGGTCGGACGGGCGCTTCCCCGCACCTCGATCCCCGCAGACGACCGGGTGACGATCCGCAGATCCGTCAGCTCCGGCGTGCCCTCCTCGACGAGCAGGGCGGGCGCCGCCGCGTCCTGCCCCTCCACATGCAGATCCTGCACCACCGCCGAGGCACGCACGGTCAACGGCACCCCGTCCACGGGCGCGATCCGCACCGAGCCGGGGGAGCCCTCGGGCCCGCGCAGCGTCACCGACCGCTGGACGACGAGGTTCTCCCGGTAGGTACCCGGAGCGATGGTGAGCACGTCACCCTCGGCCGCGGCCTCCAGGGCGGCGGCGAGCGATGCGTACTCACCCGTGCGGCGCCGCCACCTCGATGTGCCGGTGTGCGTCACCTGGACCGTGCCCTGTGCCATGGCGTTGCTGTGCCCCCACCTCGTCGTACTGATGGCTCGTTCGCCTTCGGGGCGCGCCCCTACGGCTCCCTCACGCGCAGGTTGATGCCGAAGAGTTCGGCCGGTCCACCGTAGCGTGCGCGCGGGTGGTGGGTTGACCGGAGCCGGAAGGCCGTCAGCAGCCGGTGCCGGTCCTGCCCCAGTCCGGGCCCGCCCGTTCCCAGGCCTGGTCCCAACGGGCGTACCGGCGACGGACCATGCGCCAGACGATCAGCCGCCTGCCGGTCTCGGCGAGGCCCGCGGTCAGCAGAGCGGCGCCCACACCGGCGAGGACGGCGTGCGTGGTCGCCGTCGCGGAGTCCAGCGGACGGGCCACCACGGTGCCGTGCGCGTCCGTCCATATCCTGAAGTGGTCCCCCGGGTGCGGGGTCTTGAGGTCCGCCATGGCCGTGGCCTGATGGGCGGTGCCGTCGGGCGCGGTCCAGTCGGCGAGGACCGGGGTGCGCGCCTCCCGCCCCGTGGAGGTCTCGGGGTCGGTCTCCAGCGGGGAGCGTTCCAGCTTCCGCACCACGGTGGCCGTGACCGGATGGCGCGACTGGCGTTGGTCCTTGACGGACTGCTGGAGGGAGTCCTCGGCGACGGTGCCGACGACGAAACCGATCACGGGCGTGACGAGGAGGACCAGCAGCAGGACCGCCAGGGCCAGCCAGGCCTCGACCAGATCGCTCGTGCGGCGCAGCGGATTGTGCCGCCAACGCCAGAGTCCGCTGATTGCTCGCACCGTCCTGTACCCCCTTTCCCGCTCCGTGATAACCCCTCGCGGAGCCGTTCACGTGCCCGCCCGGTCAAAGAGAGAGGGAAATCACCTGAGACCGGGCCTCTCATGAACTTCTCACGAAAATCCCAACGGCCGGGCTCCGGCCAGTGGTTCCCGTTCCACCGAGGGTTCCCGTCCACGAGTGATTCCCGTCCGCGAGCGGTCCCCGGCTACGCGAGGACCGTGACAGGATCGCCGACCCGGATCGTGCCGCGGTCGAGGGGCACCAGGTTCTGGCCGAAGACCAGCTTGCCGCCGATGCGGCGGTGTCGGCCCAGGGAGTGCAGGGGTTCCTTGCCGCGTCCCGCGGTGCCCTGGTCGGTCGTGGTCACGACGCACCGGCCGCACATCTTGGCGACGCGGAAGGCGACCTCGCCGATGGTGAGGCGCGACCAGCCGTCCTCGGCCCAGGCGTCCGTACCCGACACGACCACGTTCGGACGGAAGCGGTTCATGGGCAGTGGGCCCTCGTCCGCGTGCTCACCCCGCGCGATCAGGGAGTTGAGGGCGTCGAGCGAGGCGGTACCGGTCAGCAGCAGCGGGTAGCCGTCCGCGAACGTGACGGTCTCGCCCGGCAGCGCGTGGTCCGGGTCGACGAGGCGGCGCGTGGCGGGGTCGTCCATGTGCACGAGGCGCACGTCGGCGCCCAGGTAGGCACTGCACCAGGCGTGCGCGGCGCCGGCGGCGAGGACGCCCTCCACCTTGTCACGGAAGATCTCCACCGTCGTCGTGCCGATCGGCGACGGCACGTCCACGCTCAGCGGCTCCAGGCCGGGTGCGGACAGACGAACGCCGCCGCCGGGCAGAAGCTCGGCGGCGGCGAGCGCGAGGCGCGGTTGCTGGCGTTGCGTGACGACCTTTCCCCCGTCGTCGATCAGCGCCCAGCGTCGGTCTCCGGCCAGCCCCCAGGGCTCCACGACGGCCTCCCGGAGCGCCAGGCCCCGGAACGCCTTGACCGGATGAACATGAATCGACTGCAGCTGCGCGTTCCCCATGGGCTCATCCTGCCAGGTGCACGGACAACCCGGGGAACGGCTCAGTAGCCGCGGTACGACTGCTGGTTGTACGGGTCCTGCTGCGGGGTCGGGCCCGGGCGGGGAGCCGCGGGGCGCATCGCCTCGTAGCCCGTGTTCGGCATGCCCGGCATGCCCGCTCGTGGCTGCTGCGCCTGCGGGCCGGGGTAACCGCGCGGCGCGGCGGCCTGCTGCGGGATGTACGCCGCGGGCGCCTGCTGCAGCGGGGCCGGCTGAGGCGTTTGCGGGTAGCCGTAGGACGACTGGGACGGGCCCGACGGGAGGGCGGGCAGCGCCGACGGGAGCGCGGGCAGGTTGCTGCCCGCCGTGTCGTACGCGGCGGGGACCCGGATCGGGGCGATCTGCGGGGTACCCCGCTCGGCCACGAGCGAGTCGTAGATCGGGGTGTCCGGGAAGGAGGCGGAGTAGTAGCCGCCGCCATAGGTGGAGCGGGGGGAGGTCATGGCACATAAGTTAAGCCCACGATGTGCTGGTTGGGGAGACCGATAAGAGGGTTGTTTTCCGTGTCGGCGGTGACGTGCGACCCCCAATGCGAGCGAACTTGGGAAAAAGGGACGTCAAGTCATGTTGTGATCCGGTAAAGGCCGAGTTCCGGATGGGTTACCGGCCGGTTGGCCACCCTGTTGTCGCGCTCCTCATGGGAGTTCGACGGTACGCGCAATAGGTTGGCCGGGTACGGAACCCGACGGACGGCCGGGACTCCTCCGGCGCGGACGGTGACAGGTGATGGGGGCAGACATGTCGATGCCGAAAGGGTCGAACGTTCCGGTGCCGACGACGGCACTACGCGTGGAACTGGGCTGGCGCTCCGGACCGGGTGGCCCGGACGCCGACGCCTCGGCCCTGATGCTGGTGGCCGGAAAGGTCCGTTCCGACGCGGACTTCGTCTTCTACAACCAGCCCGCGCACTCGTCCGGCGCGGTCCGCCACGAGGGCAAACGCGACGCCGGCGGCCAGGTCACCGACACCCTTGTCGTCGACCTCGCGCGCGTGGAGCCCGCGATCGAGACCGTGGTCCTGGCCGCGTCCGCAGACGGGGGCACGTTCGGACAGGTGCAGGACCTCTACATCGAGGTCAGGGACGCCGCCCAGGGAGCCGTGGCCGCTCGCTTCGACAGCACCGGCGCAACCGTCGAAACCGCTTTCGTGCTCGGTGAGTTCTATCGCCGTCAGGGCGCCTGGAAGTTCCGCGCCGTCGGCCAGGGCTACAGCAGCGGACTCGCGGGCCTGGCCACGGACTTCGGCATCACGGTCGACGAGCCGCAGCACACGGCACCGGCGGCGGCCCCCGCCCCGCCGGTCGCGCCCCCGGTCACCACGCCGCCACCTGTCGCCCCTCCGGTCACCGTGCCCCCGCCGGTCCACAACGCCCCGCCCCCGCCACCGGCACCGCCCACGACGCCCGTGAGCCTGAGCAAGGTCACGCTCACCAAGGCCGCCCCGTCGGTCTCGCTGACCAAGCAGGGCGGCACGTCCGGCTCCCTGCGCGTGAACCTCAACTGGGAGGTGCGCAAGCAGTTCTCGGGGTGGGGCAGCAAGCGCGGCCGGGCGGTCGCGCTCCACGCCGACCTCGACCTCGACCTGTGCGCGCTCTTCGAGCTCGCCGACGGTCGCAAGGGTGTCGTACAGGCCCTCGGCAACGCCTTCGGATCCCTGCACCAGCCGCCGTACATCCACCTCGACGGCGACGACCGCACGGGTGCCATGTCCAGCGGCGAGAACCTCACCGTCAACCTCGACCACATCCGGGACTTCCGCCGCATCCTCATCTTCGTGACCGTCTACGAGGGCGCCCGGTCCTTCGCCGACCTGCACGCCACGGTCACGCTCCAGCCGCAGTACGGCGCTCCGGTCGACTTCTCCCTGGACGAGTGCACCGTCCCGTCGACGGTGTGCGCGCTCGCGCTCATCACCAACACCGGCGGCGATCTCGTCGTCCAGCGCGAGGCCCGCTACCTGGTGCCCGAGCGCGGGGTGAGCCCGCAGCGCACGGTCGACCACGCGTACGGGTGGGGGATGAACTGGACGCCCGGCAGGAAGTGACGAGGGCCGGACGGCGACGCGGGTCAGCCCTCGTCGGGCACGGTGTCCGGGCGGGCGTAGGTGCGGCCCTTCCAGGCCGCACCGCGCCCCCGGTAGTGCTGCACCGCGGAGTCGACCGTCATCAGGAGATACAGCAACGCCGTGAACGGCAGCAGTGGGGCCAGCCACAGCGGCTGGCGGTAGTAGCGGAGCATCGGCATGTACGTCCCCGTCATCACCAGCCACGCCAGGGCGCCGAGCACCGCCACTGTCGCACTCCCCGCGATCAGGCCTACGACCACGGCCGCGGGCGGCACCAGGTACACCAGCGCGAGCCCGGCCACCGTGCCTGCCAGCAGCGCAAGGCTGTGCCGCAGCTGCGCGTAGGCGCTGCGTGAGACCATCCGCCACAGGTCGTGCAAGCGCGGGTAAGGGCGCACGCTGTCGACCCGCTCGGCCAGCCCCAGCCAGATGTGCCCTCCGTCGCCCTTCACGGCACGCGCCAGCGCCACGTCGTCGATGACCGCGTGCCGGATGGCGTCCGGGATCCGCACCCGCTCGGCGGTCTCGGTCCGCAGCAGGACACAGCCGCCCGCAGCTGCCGCCGTCCGCGTCCCTTTCCTTCCGATCCGGCGAAACGGATACAGCTGGGCGAAGAAGTAGACGAACGCCGGCACCACTAGCCGCTCCCACAGGCTCTCCACCCGCAGCCGGGCCATCTGCGAGACGACGTCGAAGCCGCCGGTGCGCGCCGCCGCCACCAGCCCGCGCAGGCTGTCCGGCGCGTGTGCGATGTCGGCGTCGGTGAGCAGGAAGTACTCGGGCTCACGCGCGCGTGCCAGGCCGATGCCGTGGCGCACCGCCCACAGCTTCCCGGTCCAGCCCGCGGGTGGCTCGCCCGGCGAGCCCACCGTGAGCGGCAGCCCGCCGTGTCGCCGGGCCAGCTCGTGCGCGAGCTCCCCGGTGCCGTCCGTACTGCCGTCGTCGACGAGGAAGACCTCCGCCCGGCCCGGGTAGTCCTGGGCGAGCAGCGACGGAAGGCTCGACGGCAGGACGGCGGCCTCATCACGCGCGGGGACGACGACGCAGACGGAGGGCCACTCCGGCTGATCGCCCGGCGGGTCGCTGTGGGGCGCATCGCTGACGGGCAGTCCGCTGACGGACGGAATGCCGTGGGGCGGATCGCTGATGTGCGGGTCGCTGACCTGTGAGTCAGCGAAGGGCGGCAGTCTCACGTCCGTACGCCAGAAGAAGCCCTGGCAGAGCAGCAACCACAGCCAGGCGGCGAGTGACGCGGCGGCGATCCACACGAAGGCGCTCACCCGCGCAGTTTGCCCCACCCGACCGGCCCTTCGGGGGACATCGTCTATCGTGGCCGGGTGAAGATCGCGCTCATGGACTCCGGAATCGGGCTGCTGGCGGCCACCGCCGCGGTACGGCGCCTGCGACCCGACGCGGATCTCGTGCTCTCCCTCGACCCCGACGGCATGCCCTGGGGGCCGCGCACCCCGCAGGACCTCACCGAGCGCGCCCTGGCCGTCGCCGAGGCCGCCGCCGCCCACGGGCCGGACGCCCTCATCATCGGCTGCAACACCGCGACCGTGCACGCCCTGCCCACCCTGCGCGCCCATCTGGAACCGGCCATCCCGGTGATCGGCACCGTCCCGGCGATCAAGCCGGCCGCGGCCGGTGGCGGCCCCGTCGCGATCTGGGCCACGCCCGCCACCACCGGCAGCCCCTACCAGAAGGCCCTCATCCGGGACTTCGCCGATGGCGTGGACGTCGCCGAGGTGCCGTGCTGGGGCCTCGCCGAGGCGGTGGAGCACGCGGACGAGGCGGCGATCGATGCGGCCATCACCGCGGCCGCCGCCCTGACTCCCGATGACGTAACGACCGTCGTCCTGGGCTGCACCCATTACGAACTGGTCGTCGAGCGTATCCGTGCCGCCGTGCAGCGGCCCGGGATGCCTCGGCTCGTCCTGCACGGCTCCGCCGGGGCGGTCGCCGCGCAGGCGCTGCGCCGGATCGGTTCCGGCCCGGCGCCGGAGGCGACTCCCCTCGGCACGGTGACGGTGCTGCTGAGCGGTCGCGAGGGCGCGCTGCCCACGCCCGCCCTGGCCTACGAGGAGGGCCGGATCCTGCAGGCGGTCACCCCGGCTCCGTGACCCACGCACACCAGGGGACACGCCTGGCCCAGCGTGTGCACGGCCGGCGGAGTCACCCTCTGCGACGTGGTACCCGCGCAGCGAAACCTGAGTAACCTCATAGCCATGGACCACCACCCCCATGGTGAGGACACTCCACACCCCGATGTCTGGACCGGGCGCGCCACGAACCGGGCGCAGTGGTTGCTGGCGCTGTTCGGCGCGGCCTGCATGGCACTCGGCATCGAGCTGGCGGTGGACTCCGCCTGGAGCTCCGGAATCGCGCTCGTCGTGTCCGTCGTCGGCTGCATCGCGGCCGGACTGCTGGTCCTCTTCGGCACCCTCGCCTTCGTCCACGTGGACCTCAAGCTCGACAGGGAGTGTGTGGAGGTGCGCTGCGGCCACATCGGCGTGCCGCGCCGCCGCATCCCCCTCTCGCACGTCGCGGGCGCCGACTTCGACCCGGACGTCACCCCGCGCCACTGGGGCGGCTGGGGCTACCGGTGGCGGCCCGAGAAGGGCACCGCGGTCGTCGTACGGCGCGGTGAGGGCGTGGTGCTGCGCCTGTGGAACGGACACTCCTTCACGATCACCGTGGACAACGCGGAAGCAGCCGTACAGGCCATCAGGGCCCGACTGCGACCGACGACGCCGGCGCACTGACGCCAGGGCGCCCTGAGGTGACGGACCGTGCGGCAATCACGCGTGCCTGCTCGGCTCACCAGGGGGTGTCGTTCGGACCACCTCGGATCTGGCCGCGGCGTCTGGGGCGGTGCATCGCAAGGCGGAGCATGACCTGCGTACTGGGCGTACTCGGGTGATGCGACAACGCGGCGGTGGGGGCCCCTCCCGCGGTGGGGGTACCTCCCGCTCGAGCGAAGCCGAGAGTGGGGGAGAAGCCGAGCGTGGGGGAGCCGTGCCAGGCGTCGCGGACCCGGGGTGATCCAAACGACGCCCCCTAGCTCAGTCGGTCACCCCGCGCGCGTGCCCCTCCCGTCCCGCGCCCGGCTCCTCGGCGAGCGGACGTGCCGTGGCCAGGCCGGCCAGCAGGCCCGCGCCCACCGACACCGCGGTGAAGCTCAGCGCGTTGCCGACCGTGGCGATGGCCGCGAGGCCCGTCAGCGCCGCGCCGGCGGTCAGCGCGACCGGTGTGGGGCGGGGGGTGCGCCACAGCGCGATCAGCACCCAGCAGAACGCCGCCGCGAGGAGCGCGACGCCGACGACGCCCTGCTCGGCCGCCTGCTGCAGGAGCGCCGAGTGCGGCTTGCCGTCGGACGGCAGGGACTGGCCTGCCGTCGAGCTGAGCTCCCCGAAGCGGCCGGGACCCACGCCCAGGGCCGCGTCCTGACGTGCCAGGTGCAGCGCGTCGTGCCACAGGTCGATCCGGTGGGGCGTGAGCTCGTCCTCCAGGGTCGAGGCGAGCCCGCCCGGTAGCGCTCTCCCGGCCGCCGCGCAGGTCAGCCCCGTCACCAGGGCCGTCGCCAGGGCCAGTCCGGCGAGGCCGGCACCGCGGTGGCGCATGCGTCCGGCGGCGAGTGAGCACAGCAGCACCGCGGCGCACGTGACGACCGCGGTCGTCGAACCGAGGGCGGCAGCGGTCACGGCGATCCCCACGGCCACCACGCGCAGCGCGACCCGCAGCGCGGGCACCGGGGTGGCCCAGGCGGCACAGCAGGCGGCACCGGTGGAGAGGGTCAGCACGGCCGCGGTGGCACCCGCGTGCCCGAGCGGTCCGACGAGCTCGGGACCAGGCGAGAGATGTGGGACGGCGATGGTCAGGCCCACCCCGGTCAGCGCTCCGACGCAGGGCGCGGCGACCGGCAGGAGCGCTCCGAAGATCCGTCCGGCGGCGTAGCCCGCGGCCACCGCGAGAACCGCGAGCAGCATGCCCTCGGGGCGACCGTCGTGCGCGGCCGCGGTGATCAGGGACCAGGCCGCACAGGCCCCGAGCACCACCACGCCTGCCGCGTCAGAAACGTTTCGTCTCGCGTCGGCCGCATCCGGACCGACCATGGACGTCATCCCCGTGGAACCCACTCCGCCCCCTGAACCCGGCCGCCCCACCGGCCGTGAACCAAAGCCTGCCGTGACTTGATCACGCGCCACGGGCCCCGGCACACCGTAACCGCTGATGGGCCGTTTGTGGATGTGTTGGACCGAGTTGCGCAGGAACGATGCGCCTCGTGGGGCTCCGAGTGTCCCTGGTGTGGCCCGAAGCGTGCGGTGCCACCGCGCGGACCGCGCTGTCGGCACGGTGGTCACCCGCCGTACACTCCCGGAGTGACCGTCACCGCAACCTCCGTGGACCAGTCGGACCAGGCGCGGCCGCAGCCCGCGCCCGCATCGCGCGGCGCGCGGCTCGCGCGCTTCGTCCCGGCCGCCGCCGCGGCGCTCTCCGGAGTGCTGCTGTACGTCAGTTTCCCGCCGCGCACCCTGTGGTGGCTGGCCCTGCCGGCCTTCGCCGTCCTCGGCTGGGTGCTGCACGGCCGCAGCTGGAAGGCGGGCCTGGGCCTCGGCTACCTCTTCGGCCTGGGTTTCCTGCTGCCGCTGCTGGTGTGGACCGGCGTGGAGGTCGGCCCCGGGCCCTGGATCGCGCTGGCGGTCATCGAAGCGCTCTTCGTCGCGCTGGTCGGCGCGGGCGTCGCCGCGGTCTCGAGGTTGCCCGCCTGGCCGGTGTGGGCGGCCGCGCTGTGGATCGCCGGCGAGGCGGCACGCGCGCGTGTGCCCTTCCGCGGCTTCCCCTGGGGCAAGATCGCCTTCGGCCAGGCGGACGGTGTCTTCCTGCCGCTCGCGGCCCTCGGCGGCACCCCGGTGCTCGGCTTCGCGGTCGTCCTGTGCGGCTTCGGCCTGTACGAGGCCGTACGCGTCGTCCTCGAAGGGCGCCGCACGCGCGCCGTGCGACGGTCCGCCGCGGCGGTGGCCCTCCTGAGCGTCGCCGTCCCGGTGGTGGGCGCCGTGGCCGCGCGTCCGCTGGTCAGCGACAAGGCCGAGAACGGCACCACCACCGTCGCCCTCATCCAGGGCAACGTCCCCCGCCTCGGGCTGGACTTCAACGCTCAGCGGCGTGCCGTGCTCGACTACCACGCGCGTGAGACCGAACGGCTGGCCGCGCAGGTCAAGGCCGGCAAGATGGCCCGGCCCGACCTCGTGCTGTGGCCGGAGAACTCCTCCGACATCGACCCCTTCGCCAACGCCGACGCGCGCGCGGTCATCGACGGCGCCGCCAAGGCGATCGGCGCGCCCATCTCGGTCGGCGGTGTCGTCGAACGCGACGGCAAGCTGCTCAACGAGCAGATCCTGTGGGACCCGGTCAAGGGCCCGACCGACACCTACGACAAGCGGCAGATCCAGCCCTTCGGCGAGTTCCTCCCGCTGCGCCCGATCATCGGCGCCATCAACAAGGACTGGACCAGCATGGTCCGCCAGGACTTCAGCCGGGGCAGCAAGCCGGGCGTGTTCGCCATGGCCAACGCCAAGGTCGGCCTCGTCACCTGCTACGAGGCGGCCTTCGACTGGGCCGTGCGCGACACCGTCACCGACGGCGCACAGATCATCTCGGTGCCGAGCAACAACGCGACCTTCGACCGCAGCGAGATGACCTACCAGCAGCTCGCCATGTCCCGTGTCCGCGCCGTCGAGCACAGCCGCACCGTCACCGTGCCGGTGACCAGCGGCGTCAGCGCGATCATCATGCCGGACGGGAAGATCACCCAGAAGACCGGCATGTTCGTGGCCGACTCCCTGGTGCAGAAGGTGCCGCTGCGCTCCTCGCAGACCCCCGCCACGCGGATGGGCGTCCTGCCGGAGATCGCCCTGCTGCTGGTCGCCGCGGGCGGACTCGGCTGGGCCATCGGCGCCGGTGTGCGCGGGCGGCGCGCCGGTGGCGTGTAGTCGTACGCCGGTTGCCCGCCCCTGAACCCGACCGGCCCCATAGGACCGGCCCGCTAGGGTCGGTCCTATGGCTACTCCTGACTTCATCCGTACGCTCCGGGCGACCGCCGGGAGCCAACTGCTCTGGCTGCCCGGGGTCACCGCAATCGTCTTCGACGACGATGGCCGAGTACTGCTCGGCCGCCGCTCCGACACCGGGAAGTGGTCGGTGGTCGGGGGCATCCCGGACCCGGGAGAGCAGCCGGCGGTCTGTGCCGAGCGGGAGGTTTACGAGGAGACCGCGGTGCGCTGTGTCGTCGAGCGGGTCGTGCTCGTCCAGGCGCTGGAGCCGGTCACGTACACAAACGGTGACGTCTGCCAGTACATGGACATCACCTTCCGCTGCCGGGCCGTGGGTGGCGAGGCCCGCGTCAACGACGACGAGTCGCTGGAGGTGGGGTGGTTCGAGGTGGACGCCCTGCCGGACCTGAACGAATTCGGCCTGTTCCGGATCAAGCAGGCACTGTCGGACGTCCCCACATGGTTCGACACCACGAGTTCCCTCTGAAGTATGGGCGATGACCATATGGGGCGGGGCAGGGGCGCTGCCTAGGGTCGAGGCATGACCCCGCCCAGTGCCCTGCCCGGCCTCCCCGCTCCCACGCTCGACCTCGGCGGCCGCACCGCCCTCGTCACCGGTGCCGCCGGAGGCATCGGCCGCGCCTGCGTGCTGCGGCTGGCGGCCGCCGGGGCCAAGGTGAGAGCGGTCGACCGGGACACCACGGGCCTGGACGCGCTGACCGAGCAGTCCAGGTCCGCGGGTCTGCCGGGCAGCGTCGAACCGCACGTCCTCGACCTGACCGACCTGGACGCCGCCGAGCTCTCCGCCGCGGGCGCCGACGTCCTCGTCAACAACGCGGGACTGCAACTGGTGCGCCCCATCGAGGAGTTCCCGCCCGACGTCTTCCACACCGTGCTCACCGTGATGCTGGAGGCACCGTTCCGACTCATTCGCGGCGCCCTGCCCCACATGTACGGGCAGGGGTGGGGCCGCATCGTCAACGTCTCCTCGGTGCACGGGCTGCGCGCCTCGGCCTACAAGTCGGCCTACGTGGCCGCCAAGCACGGCCTGGAGGGGCTGTCCAAGACCGCGGCACTCGAAGGCGCGCCCCACGGCGTCACCTCCAACTGTGTGAACCCCGGCTATGTGCGCACCCCGCTGGTCGAGAGGCAGATCGCCGACCAGGCGACGGCGCACGGCATCCCCGAGGAGCGCGTGCTGTCCGAGGTGCTGCTCCAGGACAGCGCGGTGAAGCGGCTTGTCGAACCGGCGGAGGTCGCCGAGGCCGTGGCCTATCTGTGCAGCCCGCAGGCCTCCTTCGTCACCGGCACTTCGCTGGCCCTCGACGGCGGCTGGACCGCACACTGAACCGGTGTGTCCCATGAGACCCGGAGTTGTCCACAGGGCTGACGGGACGGGCCGGTCATGGTGAATCCTGTGAGCATGTCCAGCGATCACGTGCAGTCGGCGGAGCGCACCAACGGCGACGCTCCGACGCCCTCGGGCAGCAGCGCCGAGGCGCCGTTCCTCGAGCTGCTGGCCCGGGGCGCGGGCGCCGACGCGTACGAGCGGCCCGTGCTGCTCGCCCGCGCCGAGGGCCTGCCGACCGAGCGGATCGAAGCCCTCGAACACGCCCAGCGCCTCGCCCTGCGCGTGCGCTCGGAGCTGGAGGGACGGCGCAGGCGGGAGGCCGAGCTGTCCGCTCTCTTCGAAACGGCCCATGACCTGGCGGGCCTCAGGGACCTGGACGCCGTGCTCCAGGCGATCGTGCAGCGCGCGCGGTCCCTGCTCGGTACGGACGTCGCCTACCTCAGCCTGAACGACCCGGTCAGGGGCGACACCTACATGCGGGTCACCGAGGGCTCGGTCGCGGCCCGTTTCCAGCAGCTGCGGCTCGGCATGGGGGAGGGGCTCGGTGGCCTCGTCGCCCAGACAGCCCGCCCGTACGTCACCGACGACTACTTCCAGGACGAGCGCTTCCAGCACACCACCACCATCGACGCGGGCGTCCGGGACGAGGGGCTGGTGGCCATCTGCGGGGTGCCGCTGATGCTCGGGCCGCACGTCATCGGGGTGCTCTTCGCCGCCGACCGCCGGGCCCGTGTCTTCGAGCGGGAGCAGATCGCCCTGCTCGGCTCCTTCGCCGCGCTCGCCGCGGCCGCCATCGACACCGCCAACCTGCTCACCGAGACCCGCTCCGCCCTGGCCGACCTGGAGCGTGCCAACGAGATCATCCAGGACCGCAGCGCGGTCATCGAGCGCGCCTCCGACGTCCATGACCGGCTCGCCGAACTCGTCCTGCGCGGCGGCGGGGTGCACGACGTGGCCGCCGCGGTCTCCCAGGTCCTCGACGGCGCCGTCGAGTTCACCGAGGCCGCCGCCACACCGGCCGCGGCTCTGGAGGCTTCCCGCGCAGACGGGCACGCGGTGCTGCACGAGGACGACTGGATCGCCGCCGTGGCCGCGGGCGGCGAACTGCTCGGCGCGCTCGTCCTGCACGGCCACCCCGGCCTCGACCCCGTCGACCAGCGCACCCTGGAGCGCGCCGCGATGGTCACCTCACTGGTGCTCCTGGCCAGGCGCTCCGCCGCAGAGGCCGAACAGCGTGTCCGCGGCGAACTCCTCGACGACCTGCTCGACGCCCGCGACCGGGACCCCCGCCTGCTGCGCGAGCGTGCCTCCCGGCTGCGCGCCGACCTCGACACCATCCACGTCGTCCTCGCCGCCCGCCTCGACGGCGCGGCGGCCGACGCCGAGCAGGAGGCGGCCGCCCGCAGACGCCTGTGGTCCGCGGCCTCCCACCTCGCCGCGACCCGGCACGGACTGGCCGCCGCCCGCGACGGCGGCACCGTCCTGCTGCTCCCCCTCGCCCCCGACGACACCGCCACCGACCTCGCCCGCCGCACCGCACTCCAACTGGGCACGGCTGTCCACGAGGCGGTCACCGTCGGCGCCTCCGGACCCGTCGAGGATCTCGCCACCCACCCCGACACCGTGGCCACCGCCTACGCGGAGGGCCGCCGCTGCCTCGACGCCCTGCGCCTGCTCGGCCGCTCCGGCGACGGCGCCGCCGCCGAGGACTTCGGCTTCCTGGGACTGCTGCTGGCCGGCGACCGGGACATCGCCGGCTTCATCGAGCGCACCATCGGCCGGGTGGTCGCCTACGACGACAGACGCGGCACCGACCTGCTGCGCACCCTCGACGCGTACTTCGCCTGCGGCATGAGCCCGGCCCGCACCAAGGACGAACTGCACGTCCACGTCAACACGGTCGCCCAGCGCCTGGAGCGCGTCGGCCGACTCCTCGGCGACGACTGGCAGAACCCGGCCCGTGCCCTGGAGATACAACTCGCCCTGCGGCTGCACCGGTTGGCAGCACCGACCCAGCCCCAGCACTGACCCCCGTACGCAGGTGGTACGGGGGCCGGCCGTGGAGGGGTCAGGCAGTACGGGCGTCCGCAGCGTCGGCCGTCGCGGGTTCGGCGTCCACGGAAGGCTCGACGTCGGCCAGATCCCGGTGACGGGTCTCCTTCGCCACGCCCACGGCGACGAGGGTCAGCACGGCCGCCGCGATCACGTACAACGCGATCGGCGTGGAGCTGCCGTAGTCGGACAGCAGCGCGGTGGCGATCAGCGGGGCGGGCGCGCCCGCGGCGACCGAGGCGAACTGCGCGCCGATGGAGGCGCCGGAGTAGCGCATCCGGGTCGCGAACATCTCGGAGAAGAAGGCGGCCTGGGGCGCGTACATCGCACCGTGCATCACCAGGCCCACGGTCACGGCGAGGATCAGGTTGCCGAAGCCGCCGGTGTCGACCAGCGAGAAGAAGGGAAACATCCACAGCCCCACACCCGCCGCGCCGACCAGATACACCGGCCGCCGCCCGACCCGGTCGGACAGCGCACCCCAGGCCGGGATCACCGCGAAGTGCACGGCGGAGGCGATGAGCACGGCGTTGAGCGCGGTCTGCTTGGAGACGCCGGCCGATGTGGTGGCGTAGACGAGGATGAAGGCCGTGATGACGTAGTAGGAGATGTTCTCCGCCATGCGGGCGCCCATCGCGATCAGCACGTCCCGCCAGTGGTGGCGCAGCACGGAGACGAGCGGCAGCTTCTCGGCCTCGTCCGCCCGCGCCGCCTTGCGCGCCTCGGCCTGGGCCAACGCCCGCTTGAAGACCGGCGATTCATCGACAGACAGACGAATCCACAAACCGACGATCACCAGCACTCCGGAGAGCAGGAACGGGACGCGCCAGCCCCAACTGCCGAAGGCGTCGTCGGAGAGCACAGCGGTCAGCAGAGACAGCACGCCGGTCGCGAGGAGCTGTCCGGCCGGGGCGCCGGTCTGCGGCCACGACGCCCAGAACCCACGCCGCCGCGCGTCCCCGTGCTCGGAAACCAGCAACACGGCGCCGCCCCACTCCCCGCCGAGCGCGAACCCCTGAACCAGCCGCAGCAAGGTCAGCAGCACGGGCGCGGCGGTCCCGACGGTCGCATGCGTCGGCAACAGTCCGATCGCGAACGTCGCCCCGCCCATCAGCAACAGGCTCAGCACCAGCAACTTCTTCCGCCCGAGCCGGTCACCGTAATGCCCGAACACCAAAGCACCCAACGGTCGCGCCGCGAACCCCACGGCATACGTCAGAAACGACAACAACGTCCCGACCAGCGGATCGGAGTCCGGAAAGAACAGCTGATTGAACACGAGCGCGGCAGCCGAGCCGTACAGGAAGAAGTCGTACCACTCGATGGTGGTGCCGATGAGGCTGGCGGCGACGATGCGCTTGAGGCTGGCGGGGGGTGGGGGAGCGGTGGTTGCGGGGGCCATGTGCGCCACTTCCTCGTGTGCGGTGGGGACGGGTAGCTGTCCGGACACCGTAGAAACGCGCAGGTCAGGCGCACATGTGGTGGGGCCACACAGTTCGGGGGTCGAGTGTGCGCGCAGTCCCCATGCCTCCGTTCTGAAGATTGGGTCAGGGAGCCGAGGGTGGCGGATCGTATGGCGTCTGTGATGCGTGATTTGGCCCGGTTTGGCGGCGCGGGACCTGAAGAGCGGGCTCACTCGATCGCGATGTTCGAGGGGTTCCCCCAGGGCCCGCTGCGGGCGACGACCGGTGTGTCGCTGCCCTACCATCACGCGGTCGAATTCCTCGGGGAGCCGGGGAGCCGGGGAGCCGGGGAGCGGGCCGCTTCCGGGGCATCCCCGCTCCGAGGAACTCGTCAAGGTCTGGAAGAGCACCCATGACGCCATCGCCCCCGCGGGGCCGCTGCAGGTCGGGGGATACGCCTGGGAGGAGGCCGTCTACACCGATCCGATCGCCGATGCCACCTCCCGTGCCGTGAAGGCGGCGGAAGTGGGCCGGTGGGCGTGATCGGTAGCAGGTGATCATCCGGGACAGTTGAAGCGTGCGGGAGAGCGGGGAGCGTACGTGGGCCCGAGGACCGTCAGATTGCAGGGCAGGCCTACGTACGCCACCGCGCTGCGCCGCTGACCCGGGGCACCCCGTCACGTGCGTGGGCCTATTCGGTGATCTTCCAGAGGGTCAGCGTGCCCTGGACGGTGGGCACCTCAAAGCTCCACCGAGACGCGGTCAGCCCGGTGATCTCGTACATGGCGAGGTTGCCGTCTTTGGTGACCGTGCAGAGGCGGGCGCCCTTGCTGATCAACGCCTTCTCCCCGAAGGAGTCGGGGTCCACGGTGGAGGGCAGGACATCCGTCTCCGCTCCCTCCCGGCACTCCTCGGCCGTGGTGCCCGCGCTCTTGCCCATCGTGGTCTCGAACGTCCACTCGGTGTCCTCAACGGTCATGTCCAGCAGCGCGTCGTCCATCTCGCCCTCGGTGTCGGCCTTCGGCTCGTCGAGGTCGACGGCGGTGTAGCCGAGCGTGGTGGGCGTGCGGAGCGTAAAGTCCCTGCCCTCGAATTTCAGCTCGTACGACGCATTCGCCGGCGCCGACGGGGACTTGGTCGGCGTCGGCGCCCCCTCTCCGTTGCCCGGTGTCCCGCCCGTGTCGGTCCCGGACGCGCTGGACGTCGAGCTCGCCGAGCTGCCGCTGCCGTCCGCCTGGTCGCTGCCTCGGCCGTTGTCGTCCTTGCCGAGCACCCACACGGCCCCCGCCGCACCCGCGCCCACCGCGAGGACCAGGGCGGCAGCGATGAGGGCCATCTTCAGGCCCCGGCGCCTCGCGGGAGCGGGCGAGGCCGAGGTGGGGTTGGCCGGGGTGAAGTTGTAGGTGCCGGTGCCGGTGCCGGTGCCGGTGGCAGGCGGCGGGGAGCCGTAGCCCGGCGTGGGTACCGAACCCGCTGGGCCGAAGCCCTCGGTAGGCGTCGCGGTCGGAACCTCCGGCCCGGTCGCCCCGTTCACCCCGGTTGACCCGCGGTCGGTGGCCGGGGACGGCGGCGGTGTCGTGGGGGTGGCCTCAGGGGGTGCTGTCGGGGCGGCCGTCGGGATCGGAGGAACTGTCGGCGGGGGTGGGGTCTGCGCGGCCTGCTTGCGGCGGACGATCTCGGCGGCGAGCGGGGCCGGGAGCCAGTCGCCGAAGTCGCTGAGCAGGCGGCCGGCCAGCTCCTGACAGCGCGCAGCCAGCTCCTCCGTGCTGATGCGCTCCTCCGGGTCCGCTGTCAAGCAGCGTTCCAGCAGGGGGCGCAGCTTGTCGTCGTACCCGCCGAGCCGGGGCGGGCGATGGGCCGTGTTCGCGATCTGGGCGGCGATCGTGATGGCGCCGCCGTCGCCGTACGGATGGCGTCCCGCGGCTGCGACAGCCGCGATCAGGCCGAGCGAGAAGACGTCGGTTGCCGGGCCGACCTGCTCGCCCAGCGCGTGCTCCGGCGACATGTACTGCGGGGTGCCGATCACACCGCCGGACCGGGTGAGCTGGGTGGCGTCGGCGGCGCGTGCGATGCCGAAGTCGATGACGTACGGGCCCTGGGAGCCCAAAAGGATATTGCTGGGCTTGAGGTCGCGGTGGACGACGCCTGCCGCATGGATCGCGGACAGGGCGCGGGCTGTGCAGCCGACCAGCTGGAAGACCGCGGGCAGCGGCAGTGGACCGAACGCCGCGAGCGCGTTGTGCAGCGGGATACCCGCAATGAACGCCGAGGCCAGCCAGGGAAGTTCGCCTGTCGTGTCGTGATCGACCACCGATACGATGTGGTAGCCCTGCACCCGGCGGGCCGCCTGGACCTCCTGCTCGAAACGGCGGCGGAACTCCTGGTCCTGGCCGTACTCGCGGCGGATCACCTTCAGCGCGACCGGCTGGCCGCCGCGGGTGTGCGAGAGGTAGACGGTGCCCATGCCGCCTTCACCGATCCGCGCCTGCAGTCGGTAACCAGCGGTTTCTCGCGGGTCCTGCGGTCCCAGTGGGCTCAGTAAGTCGCCTGCGCTGGTAGTCATGGGAGCCTCCCCGATGCGATGCCGAACTCCTCTGCCAATACAGGGCACTTGAGGGGGCCCTGAGCTTATACGGCGCTTACGACACCCGGAACGGGCCCGGCGGTTCCGTACGGTCGGCAGGAGGTGATCGTCCGTCAGCGGTAGACCTCGGCGTTCGTCAGAACGAAGAGAAAGATCTGCCGGTAATCTTCCGCAAGAGCAGCCCGAACATCCAGGGCCTGGGCAAGCTCCGCCATGTCGTCGAGCGGACTTCGCCCTGCCGCACCAGTCCAAACGCCTCGCGATCTGCTGGGAACGACACCGCGACTGACCGCTTCCAACGCTCCGGTAGTCTCCGCCCTTCCGACGAGGGGAGTCAGGCGATGGTGGAAGCTGGGCCGGCGAGACCTCCAAGACCCTGGTCCAGAGGGATTCTGCGCGGCGTCCTCTTCGGGGGTCTGGCCTCGATGGTCTCCATCGCCACTATCGGGAGGGCGTGGGCGGCGTGTGACGTCGGCGTCAACGCAGCGGCCAGCAGCATGACTTTGCTGTTTCTCGCCCCTCTCATATGGATCGCGGTAGCCGTTTCCTGGGTCGTCCTGTACGGCACCCTGGGAAGACGTCACCGAAGCGCAGCACTGATGGCAGGGCTCCTCTTCACCGTGTGCGTCACGTGGTTCCTGGTGACGTGGCTTGGCATGGTGGACTCCTACCCTGACCCTCGATGCCCGGGACATGTCCCGCCCTGGTGGCCGAGTTTCATCCCTGTATGACCGAGCGGCCGCACTGTGAGTGATCCCGACCCAGCAGGAACTGGTTGTGGCCCCACGACCGGACGTGGAGCGATCTTGGTGACACCGTGCCCAGTGATCATGAGGCCGTTCCGGCGGATCGCCGAGGTGCTCGCCACCGGAGACCCCTCTCGCTGCCACCCTCAGACCCATCGAACACTCATTGGTCAGCATGGCCCGAAGTCGGGACACTGTGAACCGGACGAAGGCGCCGACATCACGACAGTGGCGGCGCCTTCACCTTGTTCTACTGGATCCCTCTTTACTGCGAATTCGTTGGGTCTCATGACAATTTGACTTTACTTTCTCTTTGCGATTGGCTGCGGATCTGACTTCACGATCCGGGGGGATCCCTATGAACCGCACCATCCGCGCCGTCGTCCGCGCCGTCGCCGTCGCGGGCCTCGCGCTCGGCCTCAGCTCCTGTTCCGAGGCGGTCGACCAGGTCGACAAGGCAGTGGACGAGACGTACGAAGTCACCTATGAGGTCACGGGGAAGAACGTCGACTCGATCGACTTCCACGGCGGCGGTGGTACGGCCATGGAGCCGAAGGTCGAGTCGGTTTCGAAGCCCAAGCTGCCCTGGGTGAAGACGGTCACGCTGCGCGGCATCATGCCCGCGGCGGTCATGCCGGTCGCCGCGGACCCCGAAGGTGCCCAGGTCGCGTGCAAGATCACCTACAAGGGCAAGGTGCTCGATGAACAGAGTGCCAAGGGCCTGGTGACCGTCGGCGGCTGCACCGCAGAGTCCCCGATCACGGGGTAACCCTCGGGCGGCCGCGGCCGGTTGGCGTAGCCCGGCGGCTGTGGCAACTCGGACAGCTGACCGCGATGCCTATGGCGAGCCGCCACGCCAACTTCCGTCGGCGGACTTCGCGGCCGCCGACTGCACCCGCGAGGCCGCCTCAGATGTCAGGGGTCCCTGCCTTGCCGCCGGCCCTGCCCATGACGATCACCTCTACGTCCATGTTCCAGCAGGAGGCCGCTGCCCGCACACCCGCAGATGCACTGGCGTTCCGTGGCGCTGCCGGCATCTGGCATACGGGCGTGAGGGCACCCCGCGCCTGAGCAACGTCACCAAGGGGCAGCGGGGTTGAGTGTGTGCGACATCCCCTGAGTTCCCCTGAGCCCCGTTGAGTGCCCGGCCCAGTGGTCAGGGGGCGCCCGGGCCGGTCGTCGGATGGTGGCCGAGGTGGCGTCGTAGGCACAGCGCAGCATTTGCACAACCCGGGCGGCGCACGGGTGCTGCGCGTGCAGCAGGTCAGCCCTCTGCAGTGCAGCAGTTGCTGCACGAGGGCCACGCTGCACGCAGCCGACGCCTGCTGCACCGAGGGCAGCAGCAGGACAGCGGCGACTGCATGACGAGTTTGCCGCTGCGGTCGTCGACCGAAGTGGTGGCGCGTACTGCCGGCTGCCACACGCTGTTCTCACGCCTGGAACGACGTACGGATGAGCAGTACACGGTGCCCTGCTGAGCAGCCGGCCTCAGCCGACCGCCACAGGCCGGGCAGATCCGCCCGAGCCGTCGACCGCCGACGCAGGCACCCACAGGCACTCATGGGCAAGGAGTCGTGCGCGGACAGATAAGTGATCGGGATCATCGCTCAGTAGCGTGGCATGGACCGAACAATCCTGGAAGGGCCCTGTGTGGCCAGAAGGAGCTTATATGTCCCTGTGGGAGAGATTGAGAACGGTCAAACGGCGCCTGCTCGGCGCCGTGGTGGCTCTCGCCTTATCCATAGGCCTGGCCGGACTGGCGGCGCCTGCCGCGCACGCCGACCCCGACCGCTACCTGACCGTGCACGACTGGGACATCAGTGACCTTGCCGGCGGTGGACAGCACGCGCACGAGCAGTACTGGAACATGATTGCGGCCATGCACCGCGTGACCGGCCACGACTTCTTCCGGGACACTCTCGACGAGACCACGACCCGGCAGGACGCGCTCTTCCAGGTAAGTCTGCACCGCAACGGCAACTACATCGGGGCCCTGTACTTCTGGCCCAACGACCTCTACCTGGCCGGCTTCTACCAGGCCGGTCCCAACGGCGGCCACTACGCGTTCAACGAAGGACGGCGCGCGAGGTTCAACGCCATCCTGGGTGTGACGTCGAACGAGCTGCCGTGGAACGGCAACTACACATCGCTTCCCAGCGGTGGCCAGGACAATCGACGCACCGCCCGTGTCGCCGGGCCGGGCATCGACAACGCCCTGCAGCAGATCGGCAGGGCCAACCAGCTCCTCATCCCGGGCGCCCCGAACGGCCATCACATCCTGGGAAGCGCCCTGACCACGGTCATCCAGGCGACTTCCGAGGCTGCGCGCTTCGGCCGCATCTTCGACAACATCCGATACAACATCCTTAACCACTCCCTCGTCCAGATGGGCGATGAGAACGTCGCCCTCCAGCAGCAATGGAGCAACCTGTCAGGCTGGGTGTACCGCGCACTCAACAATGCCGGCGTCCAGCCCTTCACGCTCAACACTGGTACCGGCATCCAGCGGATCTTCTATTCCTACCTGGACGTGATCCGCTACGTCTTCTACATGGAGCTCGCCAGCGGGTCCCGCCCCCGCTGACCCAGGTACCAGCGGCTGGGCCTGTTGCAGGTGAAGGATGGTGTCATCGTGCTGGACGCCAGGCGCTGGTTCCGTGACCAGTACACCGAGGCCATCACCCGATCATCCAGGGCCGAGCGGGAGCACCGTGAGCTGCCCGAGATGTCGCAGCCGGAGGGCAAGGCAGGCCGGCCGGTGGATCTCATGGCCGCCCGAGAACGGCGCTGCACCTCACGGTGCAGCGCCACGTCGGCGGCTGGACGGCTGGGATCAGGAGACGGCTTTGAGGGCCTGGCGGCGCTTGGCGTCTTCCCGGCCGGCGCTTCTCGGCGAGCTGGTCCTGGTAGGCGGTGACGGCCCTGCGGCAGCGGTTGAAGCTTGGGGAGTTCAGGTGCTCGGTTTTCGGCATGGCCTGGACGGCCGCGATGGCATCCTCGGGCGCGAGGTAGGCGGCGGGCATGGGGTCGAGCTGGTAGACGCCCGCGCGCTGCTTCTTCACCAGCCGCGTCAGGTCCAGGTCGCGCAATGGCCGCGTTGGCCGCGGCCCCCGGCTCAGCCCGAGCACCTGGGTGGTGGCGCTCTGGCCGATCTCGATACGGCCGCCGGCCTCGCTGTGGGCCCGCAGCTTCAGCAGCATCCGGTAGGCCGCGCGGCAGCGGGTCCAGGTCGGCGACGACGCCCTCCGTGTTGACTGCGGCGAAATGCAGAGCGCTCAATGCTCTGTCCCCTTCTCCTTGCGTGCCGCCCGTTCCTGACACCGCTCAGCACGCATGTTCGCCCCTTCCTCACGCATCCGTTCGATCTCCTGGCGCATCCTCTCCAGCGAGGGGACGCGTACCAGGTCGGGCAGGCTCTCGTCCGCACGGATCTCCGCGATGGTCTCGTACTGGTCGACCCTCAGGTACTCCGCCTGCACCGTCTCCGTGCTCGGGATGGACTCCGCGACCCGATAGAAGCACGGCGGGTTGAACTGGTAGACGCCACGCTTCACCCGGAGACGATCCCGTGGGACATGATTTCGCCCAGGGCCTCGTTCGCCTTGGTACGCGCCACGTTCAGGACGTGCGCCATCTCCTCCTGGCTCAGGTGGATCCGACCACCGGCCCTCTGACAGGCGATCATCAGCAGAATCAGCCGCAGCGGCAGCGCCTCGCGCAAGAGCCGAAGCCTGGGACTCCGGCGCCTCCGCCTGGAGCGCGACGGAACGCGAGGCCTACGCAAACGACATCGACGACCCGCGCGCGCTGATCGCGGTCTCCGCAGCCTCCAACCGCTCCAAGGCCGACCAGGACCCCGCCACCTGGCAGCCCCGGCCGCCGGCTACCACTGCACCTACGCCACCGACTGGGTCGCCATCAAGGCCCGCTGGGGCCTCGCCATCGACCCGACCGAGCAGGCCGCGCTCACCGACACCCTCGCCGACTGCCCGAACACCCCGATCGAGGTCACCCTCGCCCGCTGGACAGCCAGATCCCATACCGCCCTCGGGGAGTGGTTCAGGGAGCTGATGCCACCGGCGGCGCGGCCGCTTCGTCCGCGGGGAGCGTGGGGGTGTCGAGTTCCCTGTGTGAGGTTCCCCAGCAAGGACGAGCTCGTCGGGGCATACCTGCAGTCCCTGGTGGACGATCTCCTGCCAGTCCACCCGTCGCCCGACCGGCCGACACCGAGCCCGCGTGAGCAGCTCCTCGCCGTCTTCGACTGGGAGCTGCCGGAAACCACCGCTCCGTTCCGGGGTGCCCGTTGCTGAACGTCAGCGTTGAAGTGCCAGACCCCGGGCATGTTGCCCAGCGGGCCGCGGCGTACAAGGGCCGGCCACCCATTTTGACCATACGACCCACCGCCGTGGGGCGGTCAGCTCTGGCCGGCGGTGCCGCTCTTGTCCTTCAGCGTGACCAGGATGTGCTCCGCCAGCTTCTTCGCGCTCATGGCCCCGTTGTCGCCGCCGTCCGTGGACAGCACGCTGACGACGGCCGTGCCCGCGCGGGCGGCGATCAACGTGGTGCCGTTCTCCCAGGCGGTGTCGGTGAGGGTGATGGTGTACGCCTCGTCCCCGAGCCCTGTCGTGGCAGCACCCGTGACCGTGACCTTGCTGTGGGTGTCGGTGTCCGTGTAGTTAGGGCATGCGGCAACGACCTTCGCCAGGTCCTTCAGGACGTCGGTGGCCGTGGCACCTCGATAGACGTCGATCTCCTGGTCGAGTTCGGCGGACGTGTCCTTGGCGATATAGGAGTTCTGCGCGAACGACACGCCCTCCACGCCGGTGAGACTGATCCAACTCGTGGCAGCCAGGTCGGCGCAGTGCGGCTTGTCGGCGTTCTTCGTCGCCGGTGCCTGATAGGTGTCGCCGGTGTCGCGGGCGAGGCTTGGGTCGGCGGCGAATCCGGAGGGGAAGTACGAAGCGGGCGCCAGGGATTTCTTCAGCTGTGTCCCGGTCATCAGCCCCGCGTCGGGGTCCTTGGTCTTCGTCGGCGCGGCGGCGGCCGAGTCACCGGACGAATCCGTGGAACCGGAGGAGCAGGCGGCCAGGCTCAGCGGGAGAGCCACGACGGCGAGCACCTTGACGGCATGGGAGCGGAGACGCATCGAAGTCCTCAAAAGAAATGTGCACCGTGCGCCGGGTCTGGGCGGGGCCGGGAGTGCGCGCCGTGGAAACACGGAGACAGGTCCGGCGGCCTGGCCGGCGGGGCCGGAAGATCGCCGAACCCGGTGCGACCCTAGGAGCCCGTCGGTCACAGACTGATCATCGATTCCTCAAAGCGAGGTCAAGCATCCGCTCCCGTCCGAGGCTTTGCCGTGCCTTGGGGAAGTCCTGCGGTGATCGAGGAGCGGGGAGTTCCCGGATCGCGGGCCGATGTCGCTCGCGGCGCGATGTGCCGACGCGCCTGGGTCCCGGAGACACCGCAGGGCCGGATCATTTGTCCTGAACCGTCGGCGGCACGACGCGCGCTGCGTGCGTGGTCGCGGGTGCCGGGGCAGCGGCGCAGACCTCGATGACCGCCAAGACCCGGCCTGCGCAGGAGACGTACGCCGGCCGCGCCTTCGACACCTGCACAGCGCCGTCGCTGAAAGCAATGAAAGTCTGGCACGCCGGGCTTCTACGGCGCAGGGGCCGTCTACGTCGGTGGCAAGAACTGCGGCCGCAAGCAGCCCGACCTCACAGCGTCCTGGGTGAAGTCGATCGCGAATTGTCATTCCTGCTCTGGGCAAGATCCGTTTGAAGACGGACTCTCTAGTAGCTGTTGTAAGGGACCCAGGCACGCTCGCCTGCGTCGTTCGTGCCGTACCAGTAGCGTGGCATTCCCTTGATGCTGGTGGTGTGGAACGGGCGGCCGTGGTCGTCGATGCGGGTCGTGCCGGTGCGGCCCTGGGAGGACCAGTCGAGTTCGAGGTACCAGCGGGCGTCGTAGGTCTGGGTCGTCGCGTCGACCAGCAGCACCTCCGGGTCCTCGGCGGAGACGCGGTACGGGAAGTGCGCGGCCGGGATGGTGTGTTCGCTGTCGGCGCCGTCCTTCGGGCGGGCGATGGGGCGGTCGACGTCGAGGTTCACGGTGAAGCGGCGGGGCGTGAGCTCGCCGCCGCAGCCCTGGTCCATGGCGTACGCGATCCCGGCGGCCGGGTTGCCGCGGCTGACGATGCGGACGCGGAGCGCCTCCAGGACCACGGCCGTGGAGGACCGCCCCTGCACCGAGATCTGCACCCTCGTCTGCCGCCCGGGCACTGCGCCCTGCGTCGCCGCCCACACCTCTGCGTCCTGCTGCACCGGCGGCGGAGGCACCTGCGCGGGCGGCTTGTCGATGACGTAGTCGTGGCCGCAGCCCTTGTCCCAGACCTGGGAGTCGGCGCTCCAGGTGAGGGGCAGGTCGGTGGCCGGCTTCGCGGCCGAGGCGGGACCGCTGCCGGTGGCGGACGGGGCGGGGGTCTTCTGCCGGGGGCCGGGCGACGCGGAGCTCCGGGAAGGGGAGGGGGAGGCGGTGGCCGACGGCTTCGCCGAGCGGTGGGGTGCGCCGGGGGCGGCCGTCCGCGGGCCCGCGGAGCGGGAGGCGTCCGCCTCGGAGGAGCGGTCGTCCGACAGGGCGGACGTGGTGCCCAGAGTGACGAGCAGCGCGCACGCGACGGCGGTGGACGCCAGGACCCGTCGGCGGCGGTACCAGGTGCGGGGCGTGGGGGAGGGGGCGGGCTCGTCCCCGGGCTGCTCCGCGGAGTTGCTCTCCTCGACGAGTTCCCCGTCCTCGTCCGGCGCCGGTGCCGGAACCGCCGCCTGCGCCGAACCGGCCGTACGTACCCGCTGCCGAGCCGCCACCGCCGACAACCACAGCCGGTGCAGCTCGAGCCGCTCCTCCGGTGTCGCCTCGCAGAAGGCCGCGAGCCGCTCCACGGGTGCGAAGTCCTGCGGCACCGCCTCGCCCGCGCAGTACCGGTGCAGCGTGGAGGTGTTCATGTTGAGGCGGCGGGCCAGGGAGCCGTAGCTCCGGTCCGTGCGGTCCTTCAGCCGGCGCAGCAGCGCCGCGAACTCCTCGACATCGTCCCGAATCGACACCGTTCCCCCGTCGTCCGCCCGCGATCCCACATCCCAGGCACTCATATATTTGCACGTCAGATGGGCTGGGATGGTTCCACCGTCGCCAAATGGGCGGCAGTCGTTGCGCCGGACTCCGGTGACCGCCGATGCTCTTGGTGTCGCACCGACCAGGGCCGGACCGACCAACCGGCATCGGCGATGTCCGACACGCATGCACCAACGGTTGCCTCCATGGCCACCGCTCTTGATACGTCGTCACACACGCTCACGATGCCGGTCGCCGTACTCGTCGCACCACCGGCCTCGCCCCTGCTGACCAGCGGCACCCGCAACGGATCACGATCTACAGCTGCCGTGTCAGACGATCTGCTCAATTTCTTGGAGGTTTGATGAAGTCCGTCATCCGAAAGGCGGCCGCCCTCGCGGGCGTGAGCGTGGCCGTCGCAGCCATGTCCGCGACCGGCGCATCGGCAGCCCAGGCGGAGCCCCCCACCCACGGCTGCCCGTACCCCTATGTCTGCTTCTACGTGGACGAGCACGCCTGGAACGCGGGCACGCCGATCGCGAAGTACCGCGATGTCACCCGTTCCTATCAGACGGTCAGGTCCCGCCCGCATTACCACGTCGTGAACACCCGGAACGACGACGTGGCGTATCTAAGGCTCCAGGACGGGGCCTCGATCTGCCTGACGCCGAATACCGAAACCGTGTTCACGAACACCTACAGCGTCACCGGAATAAAAATCTCCAGCAGTTCCACCTGCTGAATCTGCTCGAACGGTCGGCGGGTGCGTGCGATTGCGTCCGCCGCCGGACAACGGGACAGGCGGGAGGCCAGGGCTCCGGCATGGTCGTGACTTGCCTGGAGTGTCTTCTCCTCGGCTGGCCGTGGAGGCGGGCCTCGCAGCTCATCATGAAGATGGGCCGCCTCCAGCCAGCCTCTGCTTGAAGGGGATCGGTGAACGGCCCTGTCGTCGCCCCTGGTCACAGCATTCCGCCGTTCGGCCGTGTTTGACTCGCGTGCCTTGCCGGACGGCGGTGGTGTTGACACGGATGCGTGCCGTCGTCCGCGCAGGAGTGGCGTCGGGCGCTCAGACGTGAAGGACAAGGCATGCACATATCTGGACTGGTGGCGAGCCGTCGGAGTACTGCCGTGGCCATGGCGGCGGTGGTGACCTGCTCGATGGCGCTGGCCTGGCCGGACATTGCCGCAGCCGGCGGTGGGCCGACGCCCTCGGTGCCCGCCCCGAAGCTGGACTGGAAACCCTGCGTCCAGGGCAGTCCGTTCGACTGCGCGACCGCGAAGGTGCCGCTGGACTACCTCGATCCCGGCGGTCGCAGCATCGAGCTGGCAGTCGTCAAGCGGAAGGCAACCGGCCCAGGACGGCGCATCGGCACCCTGTTCTTCAACCCCGGCGGACCCGGCGGGCCGGGCACTGTCCAGATGCCGCAGAACTACGAGTCCTTCCCGCGGAAGGTGCGGGAGCGGTTCGACATCGTCAGCTGGGACCCCCGCGGGATCGGCAACAGCACGGCGGTGAACTGCTTCGAGAGTTCCCAGGAAGCCGACGCCTGGGCTGCGAGCAAAGCGGCAGGCTTCCCGGTGGGCGAGCGGGAGCGGGCGGCCTGGATCGCCGCGTACAAGGATCTGGCCCGGCGCTGTCAGCAGCGGGACCCCGAGCTCCTGCGGCATGTGTCGACCGCCGACACCGCTCGCGACCTCGACCAGCTCCGCAAGGCAGTGGGTGACCCACAACTCACGTACTACGGGATCTCCTACGGCACGATCCTGGGCGCGACCTACGCCAACCTCTTCCCCGGCAAGGTCCGCGCCATGATCCTCGACAGCAACTGGGACCCGCAGGCCTGGACGAACCACGCCTCCGACGACGAACCCCGGCTCACGTCATTCCAGCGCCTGGGCTCGGACCGCAGTGCGGCAGCGACCCTGGACAGGTTCCTCGCCCTGTGCGGGTCCACCACCACCGACCGCTGCGCCTTCTCGGCCGGCGGTCCGAAAGCGACCCGGGACAAGTTCGACCACCTGATGCGGCGGCTCCGGGAGCATCCCGTGGGCACGTGGACCTACGCCCGTACGGTCGATGACGTGGTGAACAGCCTCTACATCGTCCACCCCGGGTGGACAAACCTCGCCGGCAGGCTGCAGGACCTGTGGCGGGGCCGCGTCCCGGAACCGTCCCCACTCCCGCCCCCACCACCGGTCCCGAATCCGAATCCGTACTTGGGCGAGGAACAGGGCGCTGCGGTGATCTGCGGCGACAGCCCCAATCCACGTGACCCCGGCGTCTACCACGCCCTGGAGGAGGCCAGCGCCACCCGTGCGGGCGACGCCGGACGCTTCTGGACCTGGGCCGTCGAGGCGTGTGCCACGTGGCCGGCGGTCGCCGCCAACCGTTACCGCGGCCCGTGGAACAAGCCGACGGCGCACCCCGTCCTGGTGGTCGGCACCACCTACGACCCCTCCACTCCCTACTCGGGCTCGCAGGCCATGGCCAAGGAACTGGCCAATGCCCGCCTGCTCACCAACAACGGGTACGGGCACACCGCACTGCTCAACCCCAGCAGCTGCATCGGTGCGCACGAGAGCCGCTACCTCATCGACGGCACCCTCCCTCCGCCCGGAACCACGTGCCGCCAGGACACGCCACCCTTCTCCACACCCAAGCCGCACGGCGGTGTCGCCACCGGCGGGGGCGGGATGGCCGGAACGCCGGTGATCCGGTCGTCCCCGCCCTCCCGCGTTCGCCAGATCCGTGCCGTTTCAACTCCGTCGGGCGCGTAGTAGCCCGACGCGGCACGGTCGAGAGCCGTTGGCCCGTCGAACTCCACTTCCACAGCGGCGGGGACCACCGTTCTCACCGCGCAGACCGCCGCGCACGTCTTCGTGGCCAAGCGCTGAGCCCGTCGGGGCCTTCGTCGTGGTCCGGCTCGGTCTCAGCGGCCGAGCCGGCCGGGTCGGTCCATCGGTGGCGGAAGGTGGCGGCCGGCGTTGACGTGCTGGTGTGCCACATGGTGGCGGCGACGTTGACCGTGTGCCCCGTGGGCACGATCTCGTCGATGTGATCGAGGAGATCGCCGGGCAGGTCAATGCCGTCGGTTGTGCCAGGCGACGTCAGAGTCCGAACGCGGTGGTCACCTGCTCAACGAGATCGTCTTCCGCCATCGTGGTATCGACGTGGATGGTGCGCAGTTGGAGACGTTCGGTTTCCCCCTCAAGGCGTGTTGTGAACATGCGATCACGCTCGGCAAGGTTGCGGCCGGCCTTTGCGGGATCGCCGGTCTTCCATACGAACCCTTCCCCTGGTATCGACCGACTCTGGATGGCGGCCTGGCGGAAGTCGGGTGTGGGTAGAAGCCAGACGGCGTGCTCAGGAGCAGCAAGTAGAGGCTTCACGAGGTGCGGCAGCAGCCGAAATCCCTCGACGATGACGCACGGCTCCTGCGGCAGGCGAAGGAGATCTTCAACGATCAGGCCGAAGCCCTCACCTCGAAACCAGTGGAACGTCTCAAGCATGACTTCAGGAGTCCGTCCCACCCATCGCTCGTCCATGTCCATGGCGATGAACTTGTGCAGGTAGGGGGCCTCTTCGGGAGTGGTCCGCCCCGCGTGATCACGCATCACGTCGTCGGTCGCGTAGAGACACCAACCGTAGCGATCGGCGAGTCGGCGGGCGATTGTCGACTTTCCTGCACCACTCCCGCCGCCGATCCAGAAAACGTTCCGCAGCCGTGCCGAAAGCTCTGCGTCGTCGGCCACCTCTTCATACTGTCCGGGCTGCATCTTTCTCCCATTCAATGGGACGACCAAGGCGAACCTCATTGTGGTCGTCGTTGTTGGTGGCTTTCTCTGCAACCACCGTCCACAGGGCTGGCACCAAGGCCTTCCAGGCCGTTGGCAGTGACCGTGCGCCCAGCGATTCGACTGAGGTCGGGCATGCCGAGGTTCACAAGCGTGCTCGTGGATGCATGAGGTTCCGAACGCCCGAGCGCAGGTCCCCATGGAGAGCTTGCGGTTCTCGAAGTGGGCGAGGAAGGCGTCCCATTCCTCGTTCGTCGGGCTCCGGCGACGGTGGCACCGTTCTGGGCCGATGGCACGGTGCTGCTCGCGCCGGCTACTTCCGCTCCAGCGCGGCCAGCCGCAGCTCAAGCTGGTCAACCCGGTGCCGTAGCAGGGTGACCTGGGCTTCCAGGCTGACTTCCCGTTCCGCCCTGCGCTGAATGCGCGGTGACGCGGCGGCGCGCTCGATCACCGCGTCCAGCCGGACCAGGCGCTGCGGCCCGTTCGGGCCGTCCACCAGCCGGGACTGGATCTCGCCATTGCGGTACCAGGACCGCAGGGCCGAGCGGGAAACGCCGGTCTCGGTTTCCGCCTTGGCCAGCGTGACCCAGGGTGTTTCGTCCAGCTGCTCGAACAGCTCCAGCTCATTCTGCCAGCGCGCGAGCCGGTCCTCCCAGTCCGACGGTGTCTCCATCAGACCCTCCCTTCAGCACGGTGACCTTATCAATAACAGTGTATTGACACGGTTGAGACCATAGAACCATGCCATTTGAAAGGTTCACGGTGAAAGCCCGCAAGGTGGTCGTCACGGCTCAGGAGGAGGCGAGGCTGCTCAAGCACAACTACATCGGCACGGAGCACATCCTGTTGGGGCTGCTCGACGCGCCGGACAGCACGGCGGCGAAAGTCCTGCACCAGCTCGGGTACGACAAGGAGACGGCGCGGGTCGATATCGCCGCGGTGGTCAAGCCCGGCACGGAGGAGCTGAGCGGCCATATCCCGTTCGCGCCGAGCGCGAAGAAGACGCTGGACCTCGCCCTGCGCGAGGCGCAGCAGCTCCACCACACCTACATCGGTACGGAACACATCCTGCTCGCCCTGGTCACCGGGGAAGGTGAGGGCGTCGGCGCGAAGGTTCTTGCCGAGCGGATCACTCCGATCAGCAAGGTCCGTGCCGCGGTGCTGGCATCACTGGGGGGATCGCAGGACGTCGCGGCCGGACCATGGCCGGCCGGCACACCGGCCACCGAGGACACCGTGTCCGTCGCCGGCGCGCTGGCCGGTGGCGCACCGGTCGGCAGCCATCACCTGCTTGAGGCGATGCTGCGGGCGGAGAACAGCATGGCGGCCAGGGTGCTGCGCGAACTCGGGGTCGACCCGGACGCGGTCGCCGCCAAGATCGACGAACTGGATCCGGAGACGACCACGGACGCGAACCCGGAGGAGGCCGCCGCGCGCAAGATGGAAATCCGGCTGGTCGACGATGAGGTGCACCTGATCCTGCGGGACCCGGCAACGGTCACGATCGCCAAGAAGGTCACCGAGCTGTCCGGCGGCCCGATCCAGGGCGTCGGGCCGGTCGCCGGCCTGTTCGTCCCGCTCTGGCGGTCGACCAACCACCTGCTGCTGCAGATCCAGCGCATGCTGGAACCGGAACCCGCAGAAGAGGGCGGATCCGCCGCGAGCAACGTGGCCAAGGTCGTGCGCACGGTGCTCGCGCCCCGGCTCCGCCGGTGAACCGGCTGATCAGAGGACCGGAAAACGGTCGGCGGGACAGGCGAGGACGGGGGCGTGGTGAGCGACGATGCGCTGGCACCGTTCTCGCCGGCGACCAGGGCGTGGTCCACAGGGGCGTTCCCCGCGCCCACCGAGGCGCAGCGCCTGGCGCAGGCCGTCGCCGCCGGCCAGCACGCGCTGGTAGTCGCGCCGACCGGCTCCGGCAAGACGCCGGCCGCGTTTCTCTGGGCACTGGACCCGGCCGGCCACCGACCCGGTGCCGGCGGATCCGCCGGCACGCTGCCGGGTGCTGTCTCGCTGCTGAAGGCGCTGGCGGTGGACGTCGAGCGCAACCTGCGGGCGCCGCTGGCCGGCATCGGTGCCAGGCCGCCATCCGGCTCGGCCGACCAGGGCCGGCGATCACGGTTGGCATGTGCACCGGCGGCACTCCCGCCACCGGGCGCAGGGCGTTCCTACGCACCCCGCCGGACATCCTGGTCACCACACCGGAGTCGCTGTTCCTGCTGCTCAGTTCCGCCGCGGGAATCACTGCTGGGAGGTGCGCACGGTGATCTGTCCGGCACCGAGCGCGGCGCGCATCCGGCCCTGTCCCTCGCCCGGCTGGACACGCAACTCGGCAAACCGGCACAGCGGATCGTCCTGTCCGCGACGGTCCGGCCAGTCGAGGAGGCGAGCATCTTCCCCGCCGGCGAGCAGCCGGAGGATCGTGCGGTCGGCGAACCGGAAATCGATCCGACTGCGGGTGGAAGTTCGGAGGCAACCATGACCATCACCATCGTCGGAGCCGGACTGGGCGGCCTGGCCCTTGCCCGTGTGCTGCATGTGAACGGCATGGACGCCGTCGTGTACGAACGGGAATCGTCGCGCGGCGCGCGCGGTCAGGGCGGCATGCTTGATATCCACTCCGGGACCGGGCAGTGGGCGATGCGCGAGGCCGGCCTGATCGACCAGTTCCACGCGATTGCCCGACGTGAAGGCCAGGACCTGCGACTTCTCGAGCCGGACGGCACCCTGCTGCTGCAGGAGGATACGCCCGACGACGCCCCGCGCGAGCGACCGGAGGTCGACCGTGCCGATCTGCGCAACCTGCTGCTGGACTCTCTCCCCGAACACGCGGTGCGCTGGGGGCACGCGTTCGAATCCGCCGACAGTGGCCTGCTGCACTTCGCCGACGGCAGCAGCGCGACGTATGACCTACTGGTCGGCGCAGACGGCGCGGGCTCCCGGGTCCGCGCGCTGCTCACCGACGCCCGACCAGCGCACACCGGCCAAAACGTCGTTGAGCTCGGTATTCCCGACATCGACCGCACCCACCCCGACCTCGCGGCGATGGTTGGGCGCGGCAACTACTGGGTGCTCGGCAACGGACAGTCCCTGTCGGCGCAGCGGAACGGCGACGGCCGCGTACGCATCTACGTCAGCTTCTACAACACCGCCGAGGACTGGTTCGCGACCAGTGGGATCCCGTTCGGCGACCCAGCCGCCGCCCGGGTGCGGTTGATCGACCTGTTCACCGGCTGGGACTCACGGTTCACCGCACTGATCGCAGCCTGCGACGACACGGTCCTGCCGTGGTCGATCACCACTCTCCCGGTCGGCCTGACCTGGCCGTCGACGCCAGACGTCACGCTGCTCGGCGATGCCGCGCACCTGATGCCGCCGGTGGGGCAGGGCGCCAACATGGCGCTGCTCGACGGCGCCCTGCTCGGCCTCGCGCTGGCCGCGCACCCGGACGACTTTCCCGCCGCCGTCAAAGAATACGAACGCGAGATGTTCGAACGCACCAGCGTCGTCGGCCGGCAGTCCGCGCACATCCAGGAAATCCTGGCGTCGCCCGACGCCAGCCAGAAAATGCTCGCATTCTTCCAACCGGGCTGAATGTAGCCGAATACGACCAGGCAACCGGCCGATCAAATCTCACCGCGATGTCGCATTTGGAATCCGTCCGACATCACTCGTGAGATTGCGACATCAGCCGCGGGACCCTACATGTCCGTAGGGTCCCGCGGCTGAATCTGACGTGGCGGTTTACCAGGAGCGGTCTCAACGTCTCAGGCCGATGTCACAGTCGCTCAGTCTCACGAGGATGGCACTTCCTCCAGCTTCACGGATGAGGTCAGCGAGGCGGTCTCAGACCCGGCGGGGCGAAGCGGGGTGCCGTCCTTCAGGAGCGCCATGGGGATTTGTCTGGGCCGGTGGGTAGTGCGGGCCGCGCATCGGCACTCATCACCGCCCTCCGCCGCCGGGTGGCGGGGCGGTCGAGTTCCGTACAACGAGCTCCGTGCCGACCTCCATGTGTTCCATCAGCAGATTCTGTCCGTCGATGACGGACAAAAGCGCGCGGGCCGCCTTCTGGCCCATGTCGTGCAGCGGCTGACGCACGGTGGTCAGGCCGGGGAAGCTCTGTGCCGCCTGCGGAAGGTCGTCGAAGCCGACCATGGAGAAGTCGGCGGGCACGGTGAGTCCGCAGGACCGCGCGGCGTCTATGGCGCCCAGTGCCATCAGGTCGGCGCCGGTGACGATCGCCGTGGGGCGGTGTTCGGTGATCAGCCGGGAGGCGGCGCGGAAGCCGCTGGCGTAGGAGAAGTCGCAGGAGGCGACCAGCTGCTCCTCGACCTTCAGCCCGGCGCCGGCGGTACACGGCCGCTATGCCGCTGACCGGGGACAAAGCGCGTCTGGTTTCGGCGAACGCGAACGCGCGCGGCATGCTTCCGTGCGCCTCCTCCGGCACCGGTACCCGGCCGCCCGGCACCTCGTTCACCTGGGACGGGCCGATCGCGGACAGGGGGGTCAGGCCATGTGGGGTCCTCTGCGAGAGGCACGGGTGCAACGACGGGTCGGGCTGGGTGTGGCCGCCGCGGCTCTGGTCGCGCTGGCCGGAGCCATGGCGTCCAGAGGGACCCGCGCCGACGAGGCGTCGATGTGGACCTCCGCCATCTCCGCGTTCCTCTCGGTCTGCGCCTTCGTGGCCGACCTGCTGCGCGAACCGGCGGACAACCGCAGGAGCACCGATCGCAGGCAGCGGGCGGCTGATGAACTCGCCGAGGCGGTGCAGGTCCAGTGGGCGGCCGAGGCGCGACTGCGCCGGCTGCAGGACCCCGAGCCGCTGAACGTCCACTGGTCCCGCATCGGCCCGCCGATCGCCGACCACGGGCAGAACGTGCGGCGCGGGCTTGCGCTGCCCGAGCCCCGCGACGGCGACCAGCGCCTCGACCGGATCGTGGAGACGTTCAGGGAGCTTCCCTCCGGTCGGCTCGTGGTGCTGGGTGATCCGGGGGCCGGAAAGACCATCCTCGCCGTGCAGTTCGTCCTCGGGACGCTCGCAGCTCGGCAGCAGGGCGGCCCAGTGCCGGTGCTCTTCGCCCTGGCGAGCTGGGACCCCCGTTCCGCAGGGTTGCGCGAGTGGCTGGCCGAGCGGCTGGCCGCGGAGTACCGGCCGCTGGCCGCCGCCCGCGGGGAGCGCACGCTGGCCCGTGAGTTGCTGGACGCCGGACTCGTACTGCCCGTGCTCGACGGCTTCGACGAGCTTCCCGAGCCGGTGCACAGGGACGCGCTGCGGCACCTGAACGCCGAACTCGACGACGGGTTGCCCGTCCTGCTCACCAGCCGTACCGCGGACTGGACCCGAGCCGTACACAGCGGCGACGTACTGACTTCCGCCGAGGTCGTGGAACTGCGTCCGCTCGACTTCGCCGCCGCGCGCGCCTACTTGGAGAGCACGGCACGGTCGCGCGGCGACGGCTCCACCGCATGGACGCCGGTCCTTCAGGATCCTCCCGCACCGCTGGCCGAGGTCCTCAAGTCGCCGTTGACGGTGGCACTGGCACGCACGGTGTACGGGGACCTGTCCCGTGACCCGGCAGAACTCCGCGACACCCAACGCTTCCCCGCGGCGGAACGCATCGAAGCGCACCTGCTGGACGCATTCGTCCCGGCGGCATTCGCCGGCGTGCACGGCACCTGGCGCCCGGAGGCGGCGCACCACTGGCTCCGCCGCCTCGCCCGCGACGTGGGCCGTCATGACCGGGAGCGCGGCACCTGGCGGCTCGCCTGGTGGGAGCTTTCGGAATCGATGCCGAGGGCGATGAGGGCGATCGGACCCGCCGTGCTCGCCATGCTCGCCGCCGTCTGGCTGGTGCCGCTGGCCCGGTACGGGGACGGTGCCGCCGGTGACTGGGCCGCCTCGCCGCCGTCCATGGTCGTCCATCTGACGGGGATTCTCCTGGGCCTCTGCTTCGGGCTGGCCTTCCTGCTGCCGGCCGGGTCGGGCCCGGTGCGCGGGCCCGGCCAACTGGGCCGCATGGCGGTGAAGCTGACCGCGGCGGTTACGGTCGTCGGCACTGCCTTCGGACTGCTCGTGCCTCCTGTGGTCGGTCTGCGGTTCAGCGATGTGATCACACCCAGGCCTGCCTGGTTCCTCAACGGGTGCTTCTTCGGGCTGATCGTGTCGATGCTGTTCGCGGTCGCTGGTCTGCCCCGGTGCCCGCTCCCACAAGGCCTGCCCTGGAGCGGCAGCCGCAACCGGTGTGGAGCTTTCCGCGTGCTGGGGATCGTCATCGCGTTGTCAGGTCTGCTCACCCTGGCCGCGGGCCGGCACGTGCTACCGGCCCTGAGCTGTCTCGTGGCCGGCCTGATGCTGTGCCTGGGCGCCCAGCGCTACGGGAATCGGGTGACTGCCCCGTACGCCGGACCCCTCGTGGTGCTGCGGGGCTTCGGGAGCGGGCTGCTGCGGGGCCTGCTCGTCTGCCAAGCCATCGGTGTCCTCGCTTCCGTGGTCTTCGGCGGCGCCATGGGGGCATTCGCGGCATACGAGGTCCGGTCGGTGTCCGCGCCGGCGAACGTCGGGTTGACCGACGACTGGCACGCCCGGGTGTCGGCCGACGGCGTCCGTACGGTCACCTCCACCAAGCCGTACCCGTTCGTGCTGCTGCATGGCAGCGACAGGGCCGCGCCGCTCGCGGTGCCGAGGGATGCCGAGATCGCGTACAAGGGGCGGGTGCCGGAAGACGTCCGCAAGAGGGTCCGGATCCGTATGGACAGCGGGGGACCGGTCCTCACCGCTGCGGGCGTTTCCACGGCCGACGCCTGGAATGTGGTGATCATGTTGCCGCGGCCGGTCCAGCTGTGGCTCGTGCAGCGCCCCACCTCTGTCGTCATCCGGGACGCGGTGGTCCCGCTCGCGGCCTTCGGGGTGTTGATCGGCGCCATCGGGGGGTGCGCCTCCGGAGTCCACCGGGCCCTCAGCACGCCCTCCGACATGATGCGGGCCAGCGGTCCGCAGAGCACTCTTCGCACCGATCGCGCGGCCGCGCTCGCTCGCAGCGCGCTCGCCGCCGTCCTCGCGGGCGGGGTCTGCATGGCCTTGATGTGGGCCGTCCCCAGCGGCAGTCTGCTGAACACCATGCCCACCGAGCTGTGGGTGCCGGTCGGCACCTCCACCGTCGCCCTGAGCGCCTGGGGCCGGCTCGGTTCGGCCCGGGTCTGGCTCGCGGTGACGGGGCGCGCGCCATGGCGGCTCATGCGGTTCCTCGCAGAGGCTCACCGGCGCGGGGTGCTGCGTCAGTCCGGCGCGCACTACGAGTTCCGCCATCTGCGCCTCCAGCAGCGCCTCGCCGCGGCGGCGGACGCCGACGGCACCCGTGCCCGGCACGAACCGTCCCCGATCCCGAATCGTCGTCGGCCCGCGCCGGGTTCACCCACGGCACCTGCCCGACGTCGGCCTCGCGGATCCGGGTCGGGCACGCGCCGACGACCCTGACTTCCCGCCCTCTCCGGGTGTCAGCGCCGAGGTGCGTACAACTCCTCGATCTGCTCCGCGTACACCGCCATCGCCTCGCGCCGTTTCACCTTCAGGGACGGGGTCAGCAGGCCGTTCTCCTCGGTGAACTCACCGTCGACGATGGTGATGGCGCGGATCGACTCGGCGCGCGAGACCGCCTGGTTGGCGTAGTCGACGGCCTTCTGGACATCGGCGCGCATCCGCGGGTCGCGGGCGATCTGGGACATCGGGGTGTCGGCGGGCAGTTTGCGGACGGCCAGCCAATGGGCGACGGCCTCGGGATCGAGGGTGATCAGGGCGGCGACGAAGGGCCGGTTGTCGCCGACGACGAGGCACTGGCCGATGGGCGGGCGGCTGCGCAGGCGGTCCTCCAGGACGGCCGGGGAGACGTTCTTGCCGCCGGAGGTGACGATGATGTCCTTCTTGCGGCCGGTGATGGTGAGATAGCCGTCCTCATCGAGGGAGCCCAGGTCACCAGTGGCGAACCAGCCGTCGGTGAGGACCGCGTCCGTGGCGGCCGGGTCGTTCCAGTACGAGCCGAAGACGATGCCACCCTTGATGAGCACCTCACCGTCGTCGGCTATGCGGACGGCGGTGCCGGGGACGGGCAGGCCGACCGTGCCGGGGCGGGGCGCGAGGGGCGGGACGATGGTGGCGGCGGCCGTCGTCTCGGTCAGGCCGTAGCCCTCGTAGACGATGATTCCGGCCGCGTAGAAGAACAGGTTGAGGTCGCGGTCGAGTGGGGAGCCGCCGCTGATGGCGTAGCGCATGCGGCCGCCGAGCTCCATGCGGACGCGGCGGTAGACCAGCAGGTCGTACAGGGCCCAGGCGGCGTACAGGCCGGGTCCTGGCCCCTTGCCGCGGCCGAGGAACCTGTTCAGGTACGCCTCGCCGAAGCGGACCCCGATGCGGCGCGCGCGGTCGAAGGAGGTACCGCGGCCGATCTTCTCGGCGGTGGCGCGGCCGGTGTCGTGGATCTTCTCGAACAGGTACGGGACGCCGACCAGGAAGGTCGGGCGGAACGCCTTGAGCGCCGGGCGGAGCTCGTCGGGCTTGATGCTCGGGCAGTGCCCGATCTCGATGCGGGCCATCAGGCAGGCGATCTGGAGTGTGCGGCCGAGGATGTGGGCGAGTGGGAGGAAGAGAAGCGTCGAGGCGGTCTGGCCGGTGACCTCCTCGAAGAGGGGGTGCAACAACTCGACCGCGTTGGCGGCCTCGGCATGCAGGTTGGCGTGGGTGAGGACACAGCCCTTCGGCCGGCCGGTGGTGCCGGAGGTGTAGCAGACGGTCGCGATCGTGTCGGGGGTCAGGGCCGTACGGCGCTTGGTGACCTCCTCGTCGGGCACGTCCTGACCGAGGGCGGTGAGGTCGGACAGCGCTCCGCCGTCCAGGTGCCAGACGCGCGGGGGTTCCGGGTGGCCGGCTGTACCGGTCGTGACGGAGGCGGAGTTCTCGGCGGTTTCGGTGACGACGTAGCGGGCGCCCGAGTCGCGGACGATCCAATCCACCTGGTCGGCGGAGGAGGTGGCGTAGATCGGGACGGTCTGGCCGCCGGCGGCCCAGATCGCGAAGTCCAGGACGGTCCACTCGTAGCGGGTGCGGGACATCACCGCAACCCGGCCGCCGGGTTCGAGGCCTGCGGCGATCAATCCCTTGGCCACGGCCGTCACTTCACGGGCGAACACCGCCGCGGGCACGGGTTGCCACGTCCCGCGTTGCTCGCGGCGCAGGACCACGGCGTCGGGGGCCTCCATGGCGTTGGTGAACGGGATGTCGGCCGTACTGCCCGTGGCCGCCCTCGGCGCGAGGGGCGCCGCGCGGACCTCGCGAACGACGCCGTACTCGTCCCTGACCGTCTCCAGCTTCGTGCGGGCCGCCAGGTCGGTGCGCTGCTTCGCCCGTTTCAGATCCTTGTGTACGCCCATGACGGCTCCCGGTCGCGGCTGAGGATGGCGTGCTGTCGTACATTACTTACTCGGAAGTAAAATTACTCATGAGTAAGGAAAGGTCAATGGATCCGGCTCACTTCAGGCGGCCGGCCGTCTCGATCGCCTCAGCCAGCTGCCGTACGTCCTCGCCCTCCGTCCTGGCGGCCAGGTCCTGGGCCCACTCGTGGAGTTCGTCGAGGTGTGGAGTGCCCGGCATGGAGGGCGCGGAGGAGCGCAGGTCGTCGGCGAAGTAGGCGGCCAGGGCCGCGATCTGGAGGCCTCGGCCGGCGGTCCGGACGGAGTGTCCGAGGGCGTCGGTCTCCAGGACACCGGACTCCTCGTGCGGAGCGCGCGTGCCGGGGTCGAGCCAGCGGACGGTGGCGGTGGCGAGGTGCCCCTCGGCGCCGGGCTTCGCGCGGACGGCGTACAGGGCGGTGACCGTGTGGCCGGGGCCGACCTCGCCGCCGTCGACACGGTCGTCACGGAAGTCCTCGTCGGCGACGCGGCGGTTGTCGTAACCGATGAGGCGGAACTCGGCGACCGTCTCGGGGTCGAACGCGACCTGGGCCTTGGCGTCACGGGCCGTCAGTTCGATGTTGCGCGGGAGTTGTTCGCAGAAGACCTCGCGCGCGTCGTCCGGGTTCGACACGTACACCGTGTGGCCGTCGCCCTTGTCGGCGAGGCGTTCCATCAGGGCGTCGCCGTAGTCGCTGCCGACGCCGACGCCGAACAGGGTGATGCCGTGCTCGCGGCGGGCGTCCGCGATACGTTCCAGGATCGTGTCGGCGTCGGTGTCGCCGGTGTTGGCGAGGGCGTCGGAGACCAGGACGACCCGGTTGGTGGCGCCCTCGCGCAGGCTCTCGACAGCGGTGGCGTAGCCGGTCTCGACGCCCGCGCCGAGGTTGGTGGAGGCGGTGGGTTCGAGGCTGTCGATGGCCTCGTGGACCTCGTCGCGGTTGCCGCCGAGCCGGGTCATGGGCAGGACGGTCTCGGCCTCGTTGCTGAAGGTGACGATCGCCACGGAATCGTCGTCGCGCAGCCGGTCGGTCATGACGCCGAGGGACTGCTGGGCGAGGTCGAGGCGGCCGGGTTCGGCCATGGAACCCGAGACGTCGATGACGAACGTGAGGGCGGCGGGCGGGCGTTCGCCGGACGGCTCGGCCGGCCGGGTGGCCAGGCCCACGCGGACCAGGGACCAGTCCTCCTCGCCGGTGCGGGCGCCGTCGACGGTGACCGTGAAGCCATCGCCGCCCGGGCGTTCGTAGTCCTGACGGAAGCTGTTGACGAACTCCTCGGGGCGGACCGTCGACGGGGCCGGCAGCCGGCCCTCGGCGAGGGCGCGGCGCGCATAGCCGTAGGAGGCGGTGTCGACGTCGAGAGCGAACGTGGAGAGGTGGTCCGGAGCGACCTCGCGGGAGTCCCCGTTCTCCGCCTGTTCGCCCTCGCCGCGGTCGGGGGCGGGCAGCGGTGCGGAGGAGCCGGACCTGTTCCCGCTGCGGTCCGAGGCCTTGCTGTTGCCGCCGGTGTCGCTCGCGCCGCACCCCGTGAGCAGCAGGCCCCCCGCCGTCGTGAGCGCGAGCAGTGCGCCGCGCAGCCGCCGTGTCCGGCAGCGCCCGTACCGTTTCATCGTCCGTGCCCCCTTGGTCCGTTGGCGTCGACCTCTGCGACTGTGACGGCACGGGGGGCCGGAACGTGCGGCACGGTGCGTTGCGGATGCGTCTCGAAGCGGCCACGGAGGCGGTCCGTCGAGACCGGTGGGTGACCTTCCGTTGGCCTGAGAACAATACGAGCCCGAATAGTCCGCAGTGATGGTTTCGGTATGCGGTGCGGGGAGTGCTCATGCGGGGCCGTGTCGGCTCGAGGAGGATGCCGTGGGCGCGCCGAGTGCGAGGCTCGCCGACATGCACATCACCGTTGCTGCCCTTCTCACCGCGGCCCGCACCGAACGCGGCGAGCGGCGCGCCGACATGCTTCAGGAGGCCGGCCGCCCCACTCCTTCACCCTCCGAGATCAGGAGAGACACCGTCATGTAGCGTCCCGCCACCTTCGCCGCCCTGCTCGGACTGGCCCGCACCGCCAGCGCGATCGGCGACTTCTGGGTCCAAGGGTCCAAGACAGCAATACGCAAGCGCCTGTACGGCGAGGGCCTGGTCCACGCCGACGACAGCCCCGCAGACCCGGACTCCACCCGTCCGGCCATGACCACCCGCGCCCTCGGTCGGCGTGCGGTCGCCTGCCATGTCGTATCTCTTGGGGCGGCGCGGGTTGAGTGGCCGGGCAGGGTGACGGCCGCCCAGCTCAGCGCTATGCCCGGGTGGGTGGCGGTCACGTCCGCTGGAGTGGTGTATTGACGGCCACTCGGTGATGGCATGCGTTCTCCAGTCTTCGCTGTGCAAGAGAGACAGCGAAGACTGGAGCGTCGCCCGGGATGTTCAGCCGCTCCGGTATCCGCTGACGTGCAGGAGCCGGAAGCCCTGGCCGACGAGGTCGTTGAAGGTCTGCTGGTACTGGCTCGCCGTCAGTCCGTGGCGGGCCTGGAACGGCGGTCCTGGGCGTTGTTCGAAGATGGCGGTGAACCGTTCGCCGCCACCGGTGCTCAGGTAGCCGTTGACGTCTACGGGCCGGAAGCCCTGGGCGACGAGGTCGTTGAAGGTCTGCTGGTACTGGCTGGCTGTCAGGCCGTGGCGGGCTTGGAAGGCCGGCCCCTGGCGCTGTTCGAAGATCGCTGCGAACAGGTCTACGCCACCGTTGGAGTATCCGCTGACGCGTATCGGCCGGAAGCCCTGGCCCACGAGGTCGTTGAACCTCTGCTGGTACTGGCTCGCCGTCAGTCCGTGTCGGGCCTCGAAGGGCGGTCCTGGGCGTTGTTCGAAGATGGCGGTGAACCGTTCGCCGCCACCGGCGCTCAGGTAGCCGTTGACGTCTACGGGCCGGAAGCCCTGGGCGACGAGGTCGTTGAAGGTCTGCTGGTACTGGCTGGCTGTCAGGCCGTGGCGGGCTTGGAAGGCCGGCCCCTGGCGTTGTTCGAAGATCGCTGCGAACAGGTCTACGCCGCCGCTGGAGTATCCGCTGACGTGCACTGGCCGGAAGCCCTGGCCGACGAGGTCGTTGAACCTCTGCTGGTACTGCCCGGACGTCAGACCGTGCATCGCGTGGAACGAGGGTCCCGGGGACTGCTCCCAGATCGCGGCGAAGCGCTGCGTGTCGATCGCCTCTAGCACACCTGCCACCGTGGCGGCGCCGGCGGCGCGTTCCTCTTCGCTGATCTCACGGAGGTCGTCGCTCACCTCGAAGGTCACGTTCGAGGCGTCGCCGCCGTCCTGGATCTGCAGCACCGTGGAGCCGAGCTCGGTTTCCACCACGGCCGCAGGGGCGGCGCCCCCGTTCTGGGAGTCCGCATCGGCGGAAAAGTTGCCCCATCGAACGCGCACTTCACCCGCGGGTGCACCGTCGGGATCCTCCAGCTGGTAGGTGACCTGCCCTCCGGCACCGGTCGCGAGTTCGTCAGTCTGGAACTCCCACTCCCCCCTGTCGCTGATGAGTTCCGGCGGACTCGAGGTCCACTCACCGCGATCGAGGCGCATCGCCGTACGCCTGAGCTTCAGGTTCCGGCGGGCTGACCCTCGTGTCAGCGTGGCGTGGTTGTTGAGCGTGACATGCGTCGATCTGGTGACCATCGCGCTCTCCTTCCAGCAACTTGTCCGAAAAGCCCCACCATTTCCACGCTACGCGTCGGTGCCCGCCTGTGCGCGGCGGCACCAAGCGTGCTTGCTCAAACACGTTGTGCAGTCATCGCCCAGGGCGCGGCCGGAGAGAAACGCGAGAGGCCCGTGGGCCGTGGGCACCGGGGCCCAACTACGTGCCCGCACGGGGCCACAAGATCCCTGCCCCTCGCCGTCGCCTCCGTACCAGGCGGGCGCACTTCGGTTCGAGGAGCGGCACACGCGGCTCTCGGCATCGCCGCCTGGCCCTGACCCCTCACACGCGCCCCGTGCGCAAGACACATACGGAGCGCGCCGTTTGCTGCCCACCGACCTCTGGAGGAACAGCCCGAGCTCCATCCTCCGCCCGCGCCGCCGGATCGGCCGGCCCCGCCCGCAGCGTCCCGGCCCCCGCTACCCGCAGCGTCCCACTCGGCTGCCCGGCGCCTGGGGACAGCGATTCCGCGCTCCAAGAAGAGGAGCCGCCGCCGTGAGGCGAAGCGGGTGCCGCACACCGACGGATCCCTGCCAACTGGAGCGCCGACGGGTTCGTTCTGCGGCTCCGTGCTCGAGTTGTGGCTGTTCATGCAGGTCGGAGCCGCAGGTAGGCTCTTCACTCGATCGTGTGGGGAGCTGACGATTCCTCGCAGATTTCAGGAGTTCTCTCCGTAATTTGCTTGCTTGTGACGGATTCCGGGACTCGCCGCTTTGCCCTGATCACGGGTGGCGACGTAGCTGTGAAGGACCGATCCGGCGAGCAGGAGCCGGGTCTGGCCGACGTTCTGACGCTCCAGCGGCAGAGTGCGGCGACCGCATCAGCGGAAGCTGAGCGGGCTCCGTACCAGGACTCGCTGGCCGAGTATGTGTGGGCCCGGGACGTCGCGGGGTTGTCGCCGCGGACCCTGGATTCGCTGGTCCAGCCGGTGCTGGAGATCTGCTCGTACTACGACGTCATGCCGTGGCATCTGAGCTCGCGCCAGCTGGACAAGTACTTCGCCGGTCCGGGCAAGCGCCCGCGGAACACCACGATCCGGTCGAAGATCAACCGGATTGATCTCTACTACGCCTTCCTGGAGCAGCGTTACGCCGGCGAGATCCACCGACGGTTCGGCGCGGTGGTCCAGTCGCCGGTCGATGCGTTCAACCGGCCTGTTCACCGTGGGGACTTCGGGCTGCGGATCCCACCGTCGGTGCGGGCGACGAAGAGGTTCTTCGGCGCGTGGCGTGAGGCGCTGCCGCGGGCGCGAAGTATCCGGTGGCGGTCCGGAACTACGTGATGTCGAAGCTGACGTACATCTCCGGGGTCCGGGCGAAGGAACTGTGCGGGGTGCAGCTGGGGGACGTGCACTGGGAGAACGGGCAGTGGGGCCGGTTTCTGGTCCATGGCAAGGGTGCCGGTGGGTCAGGTCCTCGGGATCGTGAAGCCTTCCTCTTCCAGGAGGGGTGCGAGCTCTTGTGGTGGTACGTCGAGGAGGTGCGGGGCGAGTTCCCCGATGACCCTTCCGACCCACGAGCGCCACTGTTTCCTTCCGAGCGGTTGGCGACGTCGCTGGCCGGTATGGAGGGCCTGCTCGCGCCGCCGGTGGTGCCCGACACGTTCCGGCGCGCGCTGAAGATGGCATCGCGCGAGTATCTGCGGGGGCCGGTCAGCGAGCTTTTCCCGCATCTGCTGCGGCACGCGTGCGCGACCCACAACTATGAGGCGGGGATGCCGTTGTGGGACGTGCAGGTCTTGCTCGGTCATGTCTGGGCATCTACCACGGTCGGGTATCTCGCGACCGCGAAGGGCGACCCGGAGCGGGCGAGTCTGGAGTCTTCCCGGCGAGCGGTTCGCCGGCTGAGCACGGAGGCGTGATCCGGTGAAGTGGAATCTGCGCTGGGCCGCGGCCAAGCGCGACATCTGGCGGCCGACCCAGCTGCAGGCGGCGTTCCGGGAAGTGGGGTTCACTCCGTCCTTGAGCAAGGTGGCCGCTCTGTGGTCGAACAAGCCGGTGACTGTCCGGCTGGAGGACCTGGACATGATCTGCGCCGCCCTTCAGTGCACGGTCGCGGACCTGATGGAGGCCGAGCCGGTGGCCGCTGCCGAGGGACGCCCGCAGAGCGAGCAGCGGGCCGTGGGCGAGAGCGGGCCGGCGCGACCGATTCCCCGGTCTGGTGGCGGCACGGGCCGGCGCTCGCTGCCTCCGAACTGATACGGGGCGAGCGGTGGGGTTCGATCTGCTCGGGTCGTGCGGGATGTGCGCGGGCTGGGGCGCGGTGAACGGGAACACCATGTGCCCGCGGTGCGCAGCGGCGAGGAACCGTGCGGCAGCGGGCCGGGACGGTTGGAGCGAGGCTGCGTGCCGCCGCTGCTCGTGGACCGTTCCGGTGACACGGGCGGGTGTGTGCGCGCCGTGTCTCCTGGCGGTCCGCCTTGGCGAGGACGATCCGTGGGTCTGGGGCGAGCTCCACGACGAAGCCCTCGCCCCGGGCCGGCCGCGTCAGCTCACCCTGCATGTCGAAGGGGTTGTTCTGCCCGAGGCATGGCCGGTGCGGATGCCCCACGGCAAACCAGGACGGCGCTCCAGTGTCCCTTCGTGGTTGCGGGCCCGGTTTCCCGAGCCGGTCCAGGATGTCCAAGGATCTGTCCACCCCAGATTCCCGGGCAGCTGGGGCTCTTTCCCACCCCGGCCCGCCAGTTTCAGCGCCCGCACGCGGCCCGCACCAGCGACCGGATCATCGCTGGCTTCGATGACGTCTCCGAGCAGCTGCGACAGATGGCGGACGAGCGCCCAGTACGGGCCCGGACCGTGTGGATCTGGCGGCTGGAAGGCTTCGCCCGCCTAGCGCTGGCGGCCCGGGACCCTGATCAGCATCAGGTTGCCGCCGAGGCATTGAAGGACCTCCTCTACAACGGGCCGATCCTCGGGCAGGCCCTGGAGCGGGCCGGTCTCCTCGCGCCGCCGCTGCTCCGCCGGATCGTCCCGCCGCGCGGTACCGGCCCCACCTGCCAGGGCGGGCAGCGTGACCCCGAGCTGCGGGGGCAGTGCGCGCACTGTTTGGCCTGGGCCAACGACCGCCGGGTCCTGTGTGTGCCGTGTGCCAACTGGTGCCTCAGGGTCCGAGAAGGCGGCGGCAGCGAGGCGGAGTGCGACCGCTGTCACCGAACGCTGATGGTCAGCGGCGGGATGTGCCGCATGTGCCGGATCGTCCTCGCCGAAACGGAGGTCGACACCGCCGAGGTCGCGATGGAGGGCGGCGACCAGCTGTGGTTCGCCCGTCCCCACGCCGCCGGACTGGCCACCGGGCCGCTGGTGTCCGGCACGGCGACGGCACACGGCCGCTTCGCCCTCAAGCGCCGCCGCGCCCGCGCCCAGACCAAGTCCGCCCACCAGCTGTCCGAGCACCTCCTCGACTCTGCCCAGGTGGAGCTCTTCCCGGCCCCGCCCCGGGACTGGAGGCGGCTGGACACCACCAGCCCGCCCGCCCGCTCACCGAGGCGGCCACCTGCCTGATCGCCGACTTCACCACCTACATGCGCCGCCGGGGATGGAATCCAGACCTCTTCAGCAGCTCCATCCGCACCCTGCGCATCGTGACGGGGCACCTCGGCGCCGAAGTCCCCATCCGCGAAGCGGACCTCCGGGCCCTGGCCTCCACGAGCGCCAGCCTCCAGGGTGCCCGCGTCATCAACTACCTCCGCCTCCGCGGCCTTCTCGAAGCCCAGCCATCCAGGGACCCCTGCATCGCCCGCGCCCGGCACCACGCCTCCGCGATCAGCCACGCGGCCTTCGCCACCGCGATGCACACGTTCATCGACGTCCTCCTGGGCCAGGGCAGCACCCCCAGCCGGGCCCGCAGCCCCAAGATCGTCGAGAACTACGTAGTCGCCGTCGCGCCCACTCTCGAAGCATGGAGCGCCGACGGGCTCACCGATCCGCGCGAGATCACCAAGAAGCACATCGAGGACGCCCTCGACCCGCTCCACGGCGATCAGGCCCGACGCCTGCACACCTCACTGCGCTCCCTCTTCAGGGCCCTCAAACGCGAGCGCCTCGTCTTCCGCGATCCCGCCCGCGGCGTCTCTCTCACCAGCAGCCGGCCCCTGCCCACCTCACTGCCTTCCGACCGCATCGCCGGCCTCCTCGACCGGCTCGACGACCCCCGCGACCCCCTCATGGTCGCCCTCGTCGCCATCCACGCTCTCCTGCCCAGAGACCTCGCACGCCTCATGCGGACCGACCTCGACCGCAGCAAGGGCCGATTACGTCTGCGCCGGCCGGAACGCATGGACCACCTCATCTACCTCGACGATCTCGCCGTGCGCCTGGCCACAGCGTGGGAACTCGAACGCCACCAGCGCTGGCCCGACACCTCCAACCCCCACCTCTTCGTCACCCGCAACAGCGCCGTCAACGACGCCGGCCCGCCCATCAGCGCCGGCACGGTCCAAAAGCCCTTCAAACAGCTCGGCCTGCCCGCCGGCGTCCTGCGCGTGGACCGGATCTACGACGAAGCACGCCACAGCGCCGACCCCGTCCGGCTGATGAAACTCTTCGGCCTGTCCAACCTCTCCGCCACCCGCTACGTCCTGGCCGCTCACCCGGACAAGAAGAACGGCCCCATCGCCCCGTAGGACGGGTGGGCCGTCCTGCCCTGCGGGGGTGTCCGTCGTCCACCGCGCCAATCACCTTGGTGAGGGCCGTCCTGCTCCTTCTCTGGTCTCCCTTTTGAGGGCATTCGCCACTGAGCGGACCACTCGCCCCACCGGGCTGGCTTGTTACCGATCTCCCGGCGGGCTAGGGGCGCTGCTGGCGCAAGAACCTTGGTGACTTCCCCCTCGGAGGTCTTACAGCCCGGTGGAAACGCTTCTGCACGCACGCGGCGCAGCCGGTGAAGCGTCTGCCTGCGTACGCGGTTCGCGAACTTCCTTTGAGCCAATTTCATTACGCAGAGTGGTTGCTCGTGTTCATTGCGTGCCCATCCTGGCTAGGCTCGTCGGAGCGGACACGCCAGCCCGTTGCCGGTAGCAGGGGGTGCTTCCGCCTTCCCCTTTTTCTCACGAGTCGAGGGCGGGATCGCTGTGACAGCACGCGTGGACGACATCCGGAAGCTTCTCGAGCAGGCGGCGGGCGGGACGGTTGAGATCCCGGCGTCCGTGTTCGCCGACCCGGATGCCGCAGCGCTCGTCTTTCCGGGCGGCACCGTGCGGATCGACGGCGCGGTGCGCGGTGCGCGGGCCCTGTCGGTCGGCGGGCAGGCCACGATCACCGCGTCCTCGGCCCCGGTGGACGTCGCGTTCACCGCCGACGGTGAGTGGGTGACCGGAACGGTGGCCGTGGTCGATCTCGGCGAGGGCCACAGTCTGGTCCTGGTCGACGGCGCTCCGGACGGTACGGATCTGCCTGCCGGGGCCTGGGCGCTGGCGGACGGCCGGGGGCTGCGGTTGACCCGGCGCACGCCGACGCCTCCGGCAGACCCCGAGCGCCTGGACGGCCTGGGCCGGGCTCTGCCCGCCGTGCGGCACCGCGGCGCCGCCAGCGATCGCACCCCCCGCGCGCTGGTGACCGAGCATGGAATCCTCATTCCCCGCCCGGGGCCGCGGCGCCGCAAGGGGATGCGGGTCTTGGAGGCGCCGTCGGTGCGCGGCTGGTCGCCGATCGGCACCCCGGGCGGCGACAACGGACTGAGCGTCGACTACTACAACCCACCGCTGCGGATCGCCGGCGCGCTGACCGCGCTGCCGGCCTCGCCGCCGTACAAGACTGTGGTCGGCGGGGTTCTGCTGGTGGACACCGGCGCGTTCAACGGCTCCGCGATGGGCGCCTACGTCGTCCCGGACGGCGGCGGCGCGGATCCGTCGCTGTTCGCCTACGGTTCGCTCGGCAGCCAGGTCGGCTTCGGTCCGCCGCTGTTCCAGGTGCGCGGTATCTCAGCAGGCTTCGGCTGGAACAGCCGCGTGCGCGTCCCGGCCGCCGACGCGCTGGGCAGCTTCCCGTTCCTGATGGCCCTGGACAATCCGGGCGCGATCGGCGCCGACGACGAGGAAGTCGACCCGCTCAAGGTCCTCGGCGAGCTGATCGGCGGCTCAAATCCGTGGGTGCGGCCGCAGGAGGGTGACCTGTGGTTCGCGGCGGGCCTGGCCTTCGACTGCTTCGAGACGTTCAGCGGCCGCGCCCTGGCGCTGGTGCAGACCGGCTCCGACCTGACGATCAGCCTGCTCGGTGCGGCTGGGATGCAGCTGCCCACCAAGAGCGACAAGAAGATCGCCCGGGTGGAGATCGGCATCGAAGCCACCCTGCGTCCGACGGCCGGGGAGCTGAGCATCGGCGCGGCGTTCACCGAGAAGACGTTCCTGATCGACCCGAACTGCAAGCTGCGCGGCGGCGTCGGCATGAAGTTCTGGTTCGGCAACCACGACAACGCCGGTGACTTCGCGTTCATGCTCGGCGCGATCCCCGCGGGCCGTGAATTGCCTGCCCGCTACCCCCGTCAGCAGCCTGCCGGCCTGACCTGGGGCGTCGGGTCGACCGTCAGCATCACCGGCAACGCCTACGCGGCGTTCACCCCCAAGTCTTTGATGGCGGGCGGCTCCCTGGACGTCGTCTTCCAGTCCGGCATGCTGCGCGCCTGGCTCACCGCCCGGGTGGATGCCCTGCTGGAGTGGAACCCCTTCTACTTCGACGTCGGCATGGGCATCCGGGTCGGGGTCTCGGCGACCATCAAGGTCTGGTTCGTCAAGATCAGGATCTCGGTCGAGGTCGGCGTCAGCGTCCGGATCTGGGGCCCCGCGGTCGGCGGCGAGGCCACCGTCCATCTGTGGTTCATCTCCTTCACCATCGGCTTCGGCGCCGACCGCCGGAGCACGACCCCGGCACTGGACTGGGGCGGGTTCCAGGGCATGCTCCCGCCGCCGGAGAACATGGTCCGCACCACGGCGATCGCCGGCTACACCGGTGAGGGCACCCCGGCCACCCGCGGCGATGTCAAGCCGTGGCTGGTCAGCAGCGGCGGCTTCACCTTCACCGCCGACACCCAGGCCCCGGTCAGCAAGGTCTACCTGAACCAGGGCGCCGACACCGTCGAGGCCGCCTCCGACACGGCGGTGAACATCCTGCCCATGCACGTGCGGGGCAAGGGCAGCGAGCTGCGCATCTGGCTCACCTACAACGGCCGGCCCGGTGCTCTGGCGCCCTGGGGGCGTTCCGTCCAGCGCGGCAACGTGCCCAACGGCCTGTGGGGTGTCCAGGCCGACGCATCCGGCGACGGGATCATCCCCGACCGGATCCTCGGAATGCGCCTGACGTCGCCGCCGGTCGACCACGGCACCTCCACCGGCTTCCTCGATGAGCGGGCCATCTCCTTCGACCCGATCAACCCCGACGGCAACCAGCCGCTCTCCGCAGAGCCTGCCACGGGCCCGGTCCCGACCCGTCCCGGTGGCGTCATCGCGGCGATCCGGGATGGCATCGACGCCACCGCCACCCGGAACAACCGCGCCGCCCTGGCCCAGGCCCTCACCGGCCTCGGCGCGAACCTCGGCACCCTCGACACCGACCTGAGCGCCTACGCCCAGGCAGCGGGCACCGCCTTCACCGCCGAACCGATGCTGATCGCGGTCGGCTGACCCCCGGCGTGCCAGCGCAGGCCGCCCGGTCCGTGCCCCAGGCCGGTCCGCGATGCCGTGCGCCCCGTGTCCGCCCCCCCCCCCCCGCCCTCGCCCGCCCGCCGCCGCGTCCTGTCGAAAGGCACGCCCGTGACCACCACACCCGACTCCGCATCCCGACCGCGCACCAGCGAGCCGGGCGCCGAACACCGCACCCGGTTCTTCGACCACCGCATCCCCTCCCTGTACGCCGGCCGGTACCGGATCGACAACCGGCAGACCCTCAAGGACGTCGGCGGTCAGGACCGCGTCATCGACGCCACCCCGCAGCCCTTCGACGTCGTCCAGCCGCGCTTCAGCTTCGACCCGACCGGCATCAACGCCCAGTTTCCCGTACCGGACGCCGTCGGCACCTACAGCCAGACCCTCCCGCACATCAACCTCGACGCTCCCGGCCTGCCCTGGAACCGCCCCCTGGGCCCCGGCCAGCCGGCTGCCGTCCCGTGGATGGCCCTGCTGGTGTTCCGCGAGGACGAGCTGCCGGAGGACCAGGACGCGGTGGGCCTGGTCAAGGCCGGGACTGTACGTGAGCTCCTGGACGGAGCCCATGGCCACGGAGCGGTACCGGTCATCGCCCCGGAAAGCATGCGTCCCGACGAGTATGACGAGCAGTGCGCCACCGTCCTCGTCCCCGGCGCCCTGTTCGACGCGGTGAAGCCGCTGCCTGGGGAGATGGGATACCTCGCGCATCTGCGCGAGGGCGGGCGTCCCGATGCGACCCGCGCCGGCGATGCCCCGGAACCCGACGAGGGCGAACTCAACGCGGTGCTTGTCGCCAACCGGTTCCCCGCCGCCGCGGGCGGGCGTCATGTCGTCCACCTGGTATCCCTCGAAGGCCACGACCGATACCTGACCTCCCCTGCCCCTGCCGAAGGCGTGCGTCTGGTCTCCCTCGCCTCCTGGTCCTTCACCACCGAACCCGACTCCGGTGTCGGCTTCGGTGATCTCGCCCAGCGCCTGGCCACCACCGACGGCACCACGCCGCGCCCCGCGGACGAACTGCGCCTGCGTGTACCGGCCGCCGGCCCGGCCAGTTCGGCCGGCCCGCAGAAGGAGGCCCTGGACCGGATGGCGGGCGGGGCCGTGGCCCTGCCGCAGCGCCTGGAGAGCGGCGAGCGCACCTTCGCCTTCTACCGCGGCCCGCTCACCGCCCAGCCCGCCCAGGAACTTCCCGAGCCTTCCGCCACCCGCCTGGACTCCCCAGGCGAGGCACTGATCTACCTGCAGCAGTACGGCGTCTTCGACACCGCCTACGCCGCCGCGTTCACCGCCGGGCGCACCCTCGCCCTCGCGGATGCAGAGTTCCGCAGTGCGCTGCTGGCGTTCCGCTCCGCCGCCCGCTCCGCAGCCCGCCGCCTGGCCTCCCACCCCGAACTCGCCGCCCGGGCCGCGACGGCGCTGACCGCCCGCCACCTCACCGCTCCTCTCGCCTTCGAGGCCTTCGACCGGCTCCTGGCCGACGGCGATACCCGCTCCGGCAACGCCCGCCTCGTCCAGGCTCTCGACCAGGCCGGCCCGCAGGTGCGCGCCGGCCGGCGCCGTACCGCAGCCCGCACCCGCCGCACCATCGGCGACGCGCGTGCTGTACTCGCCCAGCCCGGCGTCGCGAGCCTGCTCACCCAGGCCGCCCCGGACGACTTCACGAAGGTCACCGCCTGGCTGGACGCGCTGCGCCGCCTGGAGCTGCTGAGCCTGTCCCACCTGGTCCCCGACCCGAGCGCGCTGCCGGCCGAAAGCATCCGCTTCGCCTACATCGACACCGACTGGGCGCGGGCAGCTGTCGACGGTGCGCTGAGCATCGGCGTCGGCCACACCCTGGACGCCGACCTCAACGCCTTGGCGACCGGTGGCGGGCCGGTCCCGAAGTGCGCAGTGCTGATCAACTCCAGCCTGGTGCCGAACTGGCCCAACACCATCGCCACCGCCTACCAAGGATCTGACGCGGTGGAACCGGTGCGCGACACGGTGTTCGGCACCGAAATCCGCCTGCTGCTCTACCCCGAGGTCATCGACCGCTTCGAGCTGGCGGAACCCCCGCGCGGCCTGTGCTTCGGCCTCAGCGACATCGGCACCATCGAGCTGCGCCAGATCACCGGGGACCGGATCGGCCACCCCATGGGAGAGTTCCCGCCGCCGCCCCCCGCAGACGACAGCCGCTTCCGCCGCTTCCTGCGGCCCGGCGACCGCGACGTCCTCAACGTCGACGGTACCGGCGACGCCCTCGTGCCCGCCCTGTCCACCGCCCACGGACTCACCGAAGGCCGGCGGATCTCCTCCGCCCAGTTCGCCCTGCAGATGATCGACGCCCCGCAGGCGCAGACCTTCTCCCGGCCCTGACCTCATGTCCCCGCGCCGTACTGCCGAGCGCTGACCGAAAGGACCCCGGGCCATGTCCGTGGACAACACCCTCATCGTGCCGGTCGAAGTCGCGGCCCTCGCCGTCAACCGCGCCACCCGCGACACCGCAACCCCGCACGTCTTCCACCGCTGGACCACCAACTTCAAGCCCATCGACGAAGGCGTCCCCCCGGAGCCCGCCCCGTTCTCCAGCCCCGAGGAGTGGACCGGCCGGGAGGACCGCCTCGGCGTCTACCTCCAGTGGGAACTGCCCGCCGCCCTCACCCGCGGCCGCCACGACGAGGAGGAAGGCATCGGCGACTTCCCCCTGGTACCCAACCGGTGGCTCGTCGTACGCCACACCGAGAGCACCCGCGCGCTGAAGGCATGGATCGTCGAGAGCGACTATCTCGACCCGATGGACGGCAGCGTCTCCTTCCAGAACCCCGACTTCGACCCCGCCGACGACAGCGCAGAACCTGCCGCGACGCTCATCGGCAAGTGCCACCAACTCACCGGCCCCTGGCAGGAACCGGCCGACACGCACACGCCGTTCCTCACCGCGATCGGCCCCGGCCTGCCGACGTTCGCGGCCTTCCAGCCCTACAACAGCAACGTCTTCTCCATGCACGACACCCTCCTGGACACCCCCGAGGGTGAGCTGCCCGCCCGGGAGCGGCTGAGCTACTTCGTCGCCGGCTGGTACGCGGACCCCTCCAGCGACATCCTCGCCGGTACCGACGATCTCGCGGCGCTGCTGGAGCGCCTGCAGTGGCGGCCGCCCGTGGACTCCGGCAGCGGCATCCGCTCCTCCGTCTACTCCGGCACCGTCCTGGGCCTGGACTGGGACCTGACCGGCCCCGTCCCCGACTCACCCTGCCCGGCCCCCGCCGACGTCACCCCGATCGTGTCCAACAGCATCGCCGAAGCCGTCGCCGAACTCGGCGCCCAGGCCGACGGCGAAGGCGCCCTGTCCGCCGACGAGGCCGACCTGTTCCGGGCCTTCCTCCTCGGCGGCATCGACGCCCTGGAGGAACGCGACCGGCCCGAGGCAGACATCCTCACCGACCGCCGCGCCCACGACAGCGCCTTCGGCCCCGTGGCCGGCGGATACCGCTGGTTCATCGGCGAACGCGGCGAGGAGACCGGCCGCAGCCTCTCCCGCGAGGCCCGGGCGGCCGAAGCCGACACCGTCGCCGACCTCAACCGCCGCCAGGCCGTCCACGACGCCACCGAAGCCGAACTCGACACCGCCCGCGAACACCTCTACCACCTGTGGTGGCTCAGCCACCTGACCAAGAAGCCCTCCCACTACACCGCCCGCATCGTCGACGAACTCGACCCCACCAAAGCGGCGGGCGCAGCCGGACGAGTCCTCGCCCTTGCCCGCGACCTGGCCGAGCAGCGCGCCGAACTGCCCTGGGGCAAGAGCGAAGCGGACCTCGCCGCACGCATCGACACCCTGTACCCGGCCTACGGGACCCGCGTTGCACGCCGCCTGATCCGCGTCCCGGCCGAGGACTTCGAGTACAACGCCGACCCGGTCCTCACCCTGGAAGGCGCCAACCTCCACGCCCCCCTCACCCGCGACACCGCCCTGCCCTGCCGCACCCCCGAACGCCTGGTCACCCGCGCCTCCGGCACCACCACCACCGACGTCGCCGCCGTCGCCGCCCAGATCGACCTCACCGGACAGCAGCCTGCCTGCTTCCCCGCACTGCTCAGCGAGTTCCTCATCCTCGACCGCGCCCTGCACGGCGGCGCGATCCGGGACGTCACCGGAACCCTGCCCGAGTACGGCACCACGCCGTGGGCGATGCCCTGGCAGCCGCTGTTCCTGCTGTGGAAGGCCGAGTACTTCCCCCTGCCACTGCGCGACGGCGACACGGCCCACTGGGACTTCGTCGACGGCTCCCGCTACCAGTGGAACGGCACCGGAGAGCCCGGCACCCCGCTGGTCGTCTCCGGCCGCCAGACCCTCGCCCCCACCGCCGGCCACATCGTCGACGGCACCCTCCAGACCTACGCCCGCGTGCGCGACCACCTGCCCGCCGACATCCTGCTCCGTGCCCGCTCCCAGGCCCGTGAGGCGGACTACCTCTCCCAGACCCTCGATGGCTTCGGCGCCGCCATCGCCCAACGCCAGCCCCTCGCCGGCCTCCAGCCCACCGGCGACCTCGCCGGCCTCATCGGCAACGGCGACTACCCCCCGCCCAATCCCGGCGGCATGCCCGCCAGCGACTGGGACGAGTGGCCCGACTCCACCTTCCAGGACCTGCGCGCCGGCCAGCTCGCCTTCCTCGACCTGGCCGTCGTCGACCGCTTCGGCCGCTCCGTCAACCTCATCACCAATGCCGCCCACTTCACGCCCGAGATGCCGGACACCATGCGACCGGCCCATCCCGTCAGCGGGCACGACAGCGACCGGCTGGTCGAACTCGGCCCCCGTCTCCTGCAGCCGGCCCGCCTGCGCTTCGACTTCCTCGCCGCTGCCACCGACGAAGACACCGACCTGCACCCCGGGACCAACCCGGTCTGCGCCTGGCTGCTGCACAACCGCCTCGACCAGTCCCTCGTCGTCCACGCCCCCGACGGAGCCTCGCTCGGCGAGCTGCGCGTCACCCTGAACGCCGCCGGGCAGCCAGAGGTCTCCTGGTCCGCCCTGCCGGGCTCCGAGGTGGCCCGCTTCGAACAGCTGCAAACGGTGGCCCCCCACCCCTACCGGCTACTCAACGCCGTGAAAACCCGCGGCCCGCAGACCTTCGACGCCTTCCGCGCCACCCTCGACCAGGCCCTGCAGACCATCGACCCGGACGGCCCCGCCGACCCCGGCCTCGGCTTCCTCCTCGGCCGTCCCCTCGCCCTGGTCCGCACCCGCCTCACCATGAACTTGCGCGGTCCCCTGCGCACCGACGTCAGCTGGCAGAACCTCTTCAAGCCCTCCCCCTCCCAGCTGCCCAGCTACCCGTGGGCGATCCGCCTCGGCGAAGCACAGCAGAGCGACGACGGCCTGGTCGGATACGTCCTCGACGACGACTACGAGCACTTCGACACGGTCGTCGACCCGGCCGCCGGCGGCGGGGAGTACCTGCGGCCGATCGGCGACCGGCCCAGCCTGGAGCTGGACTTCGGTGACCACAGCACCGCGGTCGCCACCGTGCTGCTGGACCCGCGAGCGGCCGTGCACGCCACCACCGACATCCTCGCCACCAAGAAGGTGTTCGTCCCGCAGGAATTTACCGACCAGGCGATCACGCGGATGGCGGTCAACTTCCGCACCGGACCGCTCCTGGCCGCCACCACCGCCCTGCGCGGCCCGCAGGGCGAGAGCGAGGAGACCTTCCTCATTCCGGCACCGGCCGGCGTCATCGGCACCTGGACCTGGTCCGAAAACCGTGCCGGCACCTGGGAGAAGCTGCAGATTCTCAGCCAGGACCAATACGACCTCCCCCTCGCCGAACCCGAGATCCGCTCCGGCTTCCTCACCCTCGACGACGCCGCCGCCCACAGCCGCACCGACGACTGAAAGCCCTCACCACCGTGCCGTACCCGCCCCACTCCGGGGCGGGTACGGCCGGCGAAGCTGAAAGAGCACCCCGTGACCCTTGTGATCCAGACCCAGGACTCTGACATTTCTGCAGCCGATGACCCGCTGCTGTCGTACAGCGTCAGCACCGCCCCGAGCCCGCTCAAGGCATCACCGGAGAACCCGCAGGCCCCCGAGGAGACCGGGGAGGTGATCATCTCCGTCGCCCGGCAGAGCGGCACCCCGGCCGACGTGGAGTGGATCAGGGTGAAGGTCCCGGCCGGGACGATGGCACCCGACCTCGCCACCGACCTGACCAAGATCAGCCCCCGGATCAGCCTCACCGGCTGGACCGTACGCCTGGACGCGGCCGCCAAGGAGTTCGTCTGCGCCCCCACCGGCAGCCACGCGCCGATCGGCCCCGACACCGGATTCACCATCCAGCTGTCCGACATCCCCATCAGCCGCAAGGTCGGCACCGCCCCGGTCACCGTCACCGAACGCTCCCGCACCGGAAGCTCCGCATTCCAGGACCGGCTCACCGTCTTCAACCTCGGCAAGTTCCCCGCCGACTTCTACCTGCGCAACTTCCTGTGCGAACCGTCCATCATCAACAACGGCGGCGACGTCAAACTCACCTGGGAACGCTCCGCCAACGCCACCTACGAACTCCTCTACGGCGACATCAACCGCGACGTCACCAACCGCACCAGCCTCGACATCGAAGGCATCAAATCCGACACCACCTTCTACATCCGCGCCACCACCGGCGACCCCACCAACCCCGTCGTCCGCATCCTCACCACCCAGGTCACCGTCCTCAAACCCGACCTCGAAGTCGGCAGCCTCACCGTCCACGGAGCCACAGTCCTCAACGGGCTTCTCGCCGCCAAGGGCTCCGTCGACCTCTCCGAAGGCAAAGAGGTGAGACTGTTCAGCGACCTTCACGTCGAGGGCACCGGCAACCTCAAACCCGGCACACCGTGGACCTACGTCTTTCCCTGTGACGGAACCTTCAACGTGGTGTACACGGGCACCCAAGGCCGCTTGTACCGGCCCACTGACTCCGGCTCCTGGGCCCTGATCGACGACGTGAGCAACAAGGTCTACCACCCCGTCCGGAAGGGCTGGCGCCTAGAGATCACGGCCAGCTTCAGCGGCCACGCGTCGGTGCTTTTCTATCCCTTCGGAGCCCGCTCCTGATCCGTGCCGACGGCACGTCCACCTCGTCCACCTCTCACCGCCGGGGGCGGCGACTTACCGCCCCCGACACGGTCCTCGGCACGACGCCGCGGATCGGAGGGCCGCTCGGTAGTCGTCCGGCACCCACCCACCACCGTCCAGACCACCCGGGTCTATCCAGGCCCAAGCGGTCGGAGGGGGAGGGAACCCCACAACCGTCGCCAGTTTGTGCCGACGCAAGCCGATCGAAGCTGCGCCGGGGCGCTCCGCCATTGACGGACCAACCGCGAAAGGCTCCAGCGGCGAACCCATTGGCCCACAGCTTTCTCCCAGGCCATGGGCCAACGGGTTCATCACGGTCGACCTTCGAGATGCTACGAACCCGTCGGTTTCCGAGTACGACCGCAGCGCCGTACCCGAAGGGCTTGTCACGCGAAGGCAGTTACGGGACCTCAACCCCAGCCCGGGCGGCCACGCCCCGGTCGCGGTTCTTCGCTGCAAGTACTGCTCGTACAGGCCGACTGGTCGTGCATCCACCCCACCCGGGGCTGGCTGTACCGCGCCGACCCGGCAAAGCCCAAGCGGGTCCCCACGCTCGATCAGGAACGAGCGCTGGACCAGACGATGGCTGCTCGGCAGACCTGTCCCGACTGCAAGAGGCGCTACTACGTGTGCCTCCAGGCTGCCGTATTGCATTGGATGCAACACATGTCGCGCTGGGCCAGCTCTCTGAGCTGTAGTTGGGCCCAGGTTAACGCCACGTCGGTGGCTGGCCGGGAGGCTCTGAGCAGGCACCCGTGACCGATTCAACGATGATGCGTTAGATGCATCGTGAGTGCTGTCGTTGATATGCCAGGAGCCGCGCATCTGGTCCTTGCCGACGGAGTTGTGCATCTGGACCCCGAACCCGCTGTCCTAGAAGCAATGCTGGAGGGCTGGGCACTGCAGCAGCGCACGCGCTTCTTGAGGGAGTCGACGATCTACCCTCGAATTGCGCTGGTCCGTCGGCTGGCCCGATTCACAAATGAGTACCCGTGGCAGTGGGAACCTGCCGAGATGGAGGCCTTCTTCGACAACCTTCGTACCCGGCGCCCTGGAAGGCCGCTGGCGGTGTCGACCGCACGGAACCACCAGAACGACCTGCGGCTGTTCTTCGACTACATCACCGACACTCGCTACGGCTGGCCGTCCACATGCAAGGAACGCTTCGGCCGGATTCCGGTTCAGCTCTTGCACGAGTGGAACACGATCACCCACTGCAGCGAGTACGAAGGAGCCGCCGAACGTCGTCCGCTCACCTACGACGAAGTCCAGGCCCTCTTCGACGCCGCCGAGGGCCGCGTCGAGGAGATCCGCGCACGACGGCGCAAGGGCTCCCTCGCGGCGCTTCGTGACGCCATGGTCTTGAAGACGGTCTACGCCTTCGGCCTGCGGCGCCAGGAAGCGTGCGGCCTGGACCTGCACTCGCTGCGGCACAGCTACGTGACCCATCTGATCGAGTTCGGTTATCCAGAGAAGTTCGTTCAGGACCAGGTCGGCCATGCCTACGCCAGCACCACGGCCATCTACAGCCATGTCTCGGACGAGTTCCGAAACCGGCTGCTGCGACGCTCACTGCAAGCCCGGCACGGCGATCTATGGGGGCAGGAAGCATGATCAGGAAGATGGGTATCGACTGGCAGCTACGGATCCGGATGGCGGAGAAGGGCATGTTCCAGACCACGGAACTCGTTCCGCTGCTGGCCGAACGCGGCGTGTATCTGTCACGTGAGCAGGTCTTTCGTCTCGTGACCCAGACACCGCAACGACTGTCCATGGACACGCTCGCCGCGTTGTGCGACATCCTCGCGTGTGAGCCCAACGACCTGATCCAGGTGGAGGTCGCCAACGCTGAGGTGCGCAAGACCGCCGGCGAGCAGACGGCGTCCCGGCCGCAAGCGCGTCGAACGACGATCCGGCGTCCAGGCCCGGAATGACCGCCCCTCTCCGCCTCGACGAGGCACATCGACAGGTCGTCGCCCACCTGACCGCCCGGCTCCCGGGGGTGACCGGAGAACAGGCAGCGCAGGCACTGGAGCGCGGGAAGATCACAGCACGTTCCTGCGTCGGCCTTGCCCGCCATTGTCAGGAGCACCAGGACGCCCTGACGAATCCGGGCCCGACGCCTCCGCAAAATTTAGTGCGGCTCGCGCATGCCCTGGCGGCCGCCGGACACGGCCCGGTCATCCTGCCGACGTGCGCCGGCTGCGGCAAGATCTCGCGCGAACTCACGCATCGCCTCCCGGCCGGACACTGCTGTTCGGTCTGTGCTCGTCGGGTGCGGCCGCCGAAGACCTGCTCAGGCTGCGGCCGACAGATGAAGATCAACGCCAGGGGCCCCAACGGTCCGCTCTGCGGCACCTGCTACGGCAAGCACGTTGCCACCGCATGCGGGCAGTGCGGGCGAGTACGCTGCGCGACCTACCGCATGCACGACGGCAGTGTCCGCTGTCAGGGGTGCCACCCACGCCCCGAGCGCACCTGCGTCGGGTGCGGAGCTCAAGCCCCAGTCCAAGCGATCTCCGTGGACGGTCCGGTCTGCCGGCGCTGCTACCAGCAACCCCAGCGCCGCTGCGGCAGCTGCGGAGAAGTCCGCCAGGTCGTCCGGCGCGGCGGCGACGACACACCCGATCTGTGCTCCCGCTGCTCACCGCCGGTCGCCTGCTCACCTGCGGCCGGCTCAGGCCCTGCGCGCGCAAGGTGGCGGGGCAGCCGTTCTGCCAAAGCTGTTGCCCCCGCCCTACGGAGCCATGCGCACGCTGTCTCCGTGATCGTCCTGTCCACGCCTACTGGCCGATGGGCCCGGTCTGCAAAAGCTGCTACGCGGCAGTACGTGAACACCCCGGTGCCTGCGCTCAGTGCGAACAGCAACGTCCGCTCATCGGTTTCACCGATGCGGGGAACGGGATCTGCGGACCCTGCGCCGGGGTCGATCTCACCTACGCCAGGCCGAACACCTGCACCGGTGCCTCGGCGACGATGCGCTGCCTCTCGATGTCCGCACGGCTGGCGCCCTGACACTCCTCTTCGGGCTGCAGCACACAAGACTGCTCGAACTCACCGTGCACGACGTCATCGACGACGACACGGTGGTGGCGCTCAACCTCGGCGGTCATTGTCTTCCGCTGCCGCCCGAAGTCGCCAAGCTGGTTCGCGCATTGCGCGACCAGCGCCAGAATCGCTGGCAGCTCGATCAGACGGCCAGCACAACACCGTGGCGGTTCCCCGGGCAGGAGCCCGCCCGCGCTCTCGGAGCCACCTACCTGTACTTGAAGCTCCGTCGACACGGCATTGCGCCCCTCGCCAGCCGTAACCGTGCTCGTCTCGCGCTTGCCACCGACCTACCAGCATCTGTCCTCGCCGAATTCACCGGCACCAGCATCAGCAACTCCACTCGCTGGACCGGATATGCCAAGCGGGACTGGCTCGACTACATCGCCAGCCGCGCACAGGACCGTCCACGAAGCACGCCCCCTTGCATCGTCTGCCTGGACTCAGCGCACCCCGGGCAAGCGACGCAACTCGTTGACCTTCATCAGCCGGGCGAGAAGGAGGTACCCCACGGCTGTCGCCAGCACCCCGGCAACCAGCGCGACTGCCGTAGGCCACGTTCCACTTCCCAGGCCCGCACACGCACGCGCTGCAGCCCAGCCCAGCCCAGCAGCCGGGCCCGCAGCGCAGAACAGTTTCACGTAAGTGCGGAGCAGGCCGCCGTCGTCGATGCGCCCCCCAAGCCTCCTGCGCAGCAAATGCGCGGTGAGTGCGAGACCAGCCGCGTAGGAGAGGGTGTAGGCGCCGGCCATGCCGACGACCGCCCAGCGGGCGGGCAGCAGCAAATGACACGCGGTGGCCAGGGCGATGTTCACGCCCGCGATCCAAGCCGCCATGAAGAACGGCGTGCGCGTGTCCTCGAAGGCGTAGAAACCACGCAACAGCAGGTACTGGGCGGAGAACGGGATGAGCCCGAGCCCGAACGCCTGCAGCATGTACCCCAGCGGGCGGGCCGAGGCGGCGTCAGCCGCCCCGTGGGCGAACAACAGGGACGAGATCTGCGGCCCCAGAGCGAGGAAGAGGAACGCGGCCGGCACAATGACCATGCCGCTGATCCGCAGCACCCGGGACAGGTCCGCGCGCAGATCCGGGATGCGCGCCTCAGCGACGGCCCGGCTCATACGCGGCAGCAACGCCGTCACCAGGGACACCGTCACGATCGACTGCGGCAACATCCAGATGGTCTGCGCGTAGGTATAGGCCGAGTAGCCCGCGCCGGCCTGAGGCAGTTTCTGGTCGGCGGCGTTGGCGTAGTTCGTGACCACCGTCAGGGCCACCTGGTTGGCCAGGACGAACAGCAGCGTCCACTTCGCCGCGTGGACGCTCTTGCCCAAGCCCGTGCCCCGCCAGTCGAACCGCGGGCGGAAACGGAAACCGGCTGCCCGCGCGAACGGGATCAGCGCCAAGGCCTGCACGGCGATGCCTGCCGTCGTCCCGATCCCCAGCAACCACACCTGGTCGGCGGTGATGTCCTCCACCCGGTCGGGCACCACCATCAGCCCCAGATAGGCGGCGAACATGCCGACCAGCACGACATTGTTCAGCACCGGGGTCCACATCATCGCGCCGAACTTCTCGCGAGCGTTCAGCACCTGCCCGTAGATGCTGAACAGCCCGTAGAAGAAGATCTGCGGCAACAGGAACCGCGCGAACGTCGCCGTCAGCTCGAACGCCTCATGGCTGTCCGGGGTGTCCCGCATGTACAGGCCCACGATCTGCGGCGCCGCCCATACCGCCAGTGCCGTCCCCACGCCCAGGACGCACACCACGAGCGTGACCAAACGCTGCTCGTAGGCACGTCCGCCGTCAGGCTGCGTCGTCCTGGCCTGCACCAGCTGCGGCACCAGCACGGCGTTGAGCGCGCCACCGATCAGCAGCGTGTACAGGCTTGTTGGCACCGTGTTCGCCGTGTTGTACGTGCTGGCCAGCAAGCCCGTGCCTAGCGCTGCGGCCTGCAGTACCTGGCGGATCAGGCCCGTCGCCCGGGACACCACCGTGCCAACAGCCATCAGCAAGGACGAACGAGCCAGCTCGCCCCTGTCCTTCTTCCGCTGGGCGGCATGCCGCCCCCTCTTGCAACCATCTGGCCACGCTCGATCGTTCCTACCGGCATGACGCACCCAAGCGCTTCAGAGCCCCCAGCTCCGCCTGACCGGCCGCACTGTGCCCACGGCGCCACCTCGGAGGATCCAATCGGCTGCCGCGGCATCCGTGTCCCAGGCAAGCGAGTGATCTTGGTTGTGAACTCGCCTACCAGGAGCTTCACTCCTCTATGCAACCAGGGTGCAGCCCACCTCATCGCAGCCGGCGCCAGGTTGCATGATGCGTGTATCGATCAATCCTCGTTGGTCCGCCACAGCCAGCGCAGAGCGTCCGGCAGCAGGACGCCGCCGTGGTTGGGGCTGTGTCCGCCGTCTCCCAGGACAAGGCGGAAGTCGTATCCCGCTTCAGCGAGAGCGGCTGCCACGCGCAGGTTTTCGGCGAGCCAGTTCCACTGTGGCTCATTCCAGTGCAGGTCGCGGTGGCCGCCTTGCATGAAGATGCGCAGCGGCTTGCGGGGGACGCGGGAGATGAGGTCGGGGTAGGGGTTGCCGTCCGGCATCTGCGCGAAGCTGGACAGGTATCCGATGACGCGGCGGAACTTGTCCGGACGCAGCCACGCGGCGGTAAAGGCGCAGTTGCCGCCGCTGCTCCCGCCGCAGATACCCCACCGTTCGGGCGACTCGGCGATGGTATAGCGCTCCGCAACCTGCGGGATGATCTCGGTGAGGAGGAAGGTGACGTACCGGTCGTCGAAGGCGTCGTACTCGTTGTTGCGGTTCTTCGGGTTCTCCGCATCGGAGAAGACGCCAGGATCGACGAACACGCCGATGGTGACGGGGATGGCGCCGCGGTGAATGAGGTTGTCCAGGACGATCGCGCCGCGTACCTCCCCTGCGGGGTCCAGATACCACCATCCGTCCTGGAACACCATCAGGGATGCCGGTTCCGCTGGGTCGTACTGTGCAGGCACGTGTACCCAGAACTTCCGGAAGGTTCCCGGGTAGACCTCGCTGCCCCTCCACTCGAACTCGACCGTCTTGCCAGCAGGCACGCCCGGCTGTAGAGCGGAATCGGGTCCGTGGACGTAGCGCACGTCCGACTGGTCGATCGGAAGTGGCTGGTAGGGCATCTCGATGCTCACGGGGAGCAACCGTAGGACGATCACCACCCTTGACCGCAAGGGAATTTCGTCCAGACGCTCCACCTCGCAGCTTCAGTGCGAGGAATACGACAGCAACGGAACAGGTGCTCTGCGCCAGTACCGCTGCGCGCCCAGGGCTGCTGCGACCCCTGCGACAAGGGCTACGAGCCAAGCCCCGACACCTACATGCCGGCCGGTGTGGGCGTCGGAGACGACCAGCTGGACGCCGGACAGGCCGCGGGCGGTCAGAGAGCGCAGGAAGGCGAGCCAGCCGGCGCCGTCCTCAGCGGTGGCGACGTCGATGCCGAGGATCTCGCGGTGCCCGTCCGCGTTGACTCCGACCGCGATCAGGGCGTGGACGTTGATGTTCCGGCCGCCCTCGCGGACCTTCTGGGTCAGCGCATCCACCCAGACAAACGCGTACGGCCCGGCGTCCAGGGGCCGGTTACGGAAGGCGGCTACTTGCTCGTCGAGGTGCTTGGCCATCGCGCTGACCTGGGACTTGGACAGCTGGGTGACGCCGAGGGACTCGGCGAGCTTCTCGACCCGGCGGGTGGACACGCCGAGCAGGTAGGCGGTGGCGACCACCGAGATGAGGGCCTGCTCGGCCCGGCGGCGTCGTTCAAGGAGCCAGTGCGGGAAGTAGCTGCCCTGCCGCAGTTTGGGGACGGCCAGTTCGACGGTGCCGGCGCGGGTGTCCCACTCGCGAGGGCGGTAGCCGTTGCGGTGGTTGACGCGTTCGTCGCTGACCTGCCCGTATTCGGCGTTGCAGAGTGCGTCTGCCTCTGCGGACATGAGTGCGTCGGCGAAGGTCTTGACCATCGCGCGCAGCAGATCGGGACTCGCCGCGGCGAGGTTGTCCTCGGCGAGGGCGTGCAAGGGCACACTGTCAGGTGCGGTCATCGTGCTGATCTCCTTCGAGGCTTCGACACTTCGAAGATCAGCCGGTGGCCGTTCATCTATGCGGGCCCCATCCCAACGCCGGAGCAAACCCCCGGATCAGGTCGAACCCGTACACCACTTCCCTGGACGCAACCAACGACCCTCACGCCACCACCCTGACCAGCTACTTCAAGAGGGCGCAGCTTCACTGAAGCTCGCAGCCACGGAGCGTCACGGAGTCCCGGAAAGTCATATTCGGCGCGGTACGGCTCCGTCCTGCCAGCGGTAGAGGTCGCGCAGCAGGGAAATCGCGGCGCCGTGATGGATCAGCTCCCTGTTGACGTGCCGGACGATGCCCTCCATGGGAAACCGCTCGGGACCCACTGTGGGCGGATTCTCCAGGTCAGCGTCCGAGAGCTCGCGGACCCTCGCGTTCCATCTCCCATACATCTCATCGAGCTGTTTAGCGCCTCGTCAGCGGTCCCCGCGTAGGCGAATGTCTGGGAGTCGACGTCCTGGCCGCCGAAGTGCCGACCCGATAGCCCAGGCAGGAGACGATGATGTGCGCCAGCCGCCAGGCAATCGTGGTCACCGGCGCCGGCGCCGGCACCGGGTCAGGGGACGCGGAGTCCATCGTCCATTCCCCCGAACCTGCCGACATCGGTGCGGCCGACGTTCCACGTGGGCGGATGGTGAACCCGCGCGAGTGGCCTCGCTGATGTGGGGATGTGCGTGTCGTCCGGACTCGGTTCACGCTTCGTCGCGGTGGGTGAGGTGGCCGTCGGCGAGCCGCCAGTAGTGCTGGTGGGGAGTCAGTTGCCAGGTCTCATCGGCAGCGATCGCCTGAGTGATCCACTCGTGGAGTTGCGGGAGGGCATGCGCCCGTAGAACAGCGCGGGTTGCAGCACGTTCAGTGGCATCAACTGGGTGAACGTCTATGCGGAAGCCGACCATGTCCGGGTGGATGCCGCGGCCGTGGTTCCGGGCGTTCGGAGCCACCCATGCTGCTCCCAGGACGATGGTCCCGCTGTCATCCCCAGTGAGAAACCGCAGGTCCGTGACTCGGGTCATGTAGGTGCCGAGACACTCGTTGATGTCGGTGGTGGTCAATGGCCAGGCACGGTGCCTGGGCAGTCTTCGATTTCGTGCGGACATGGCAAGCAGAATGGCAGAGAGTCACTGCCGGAGCTCACGGGGGTTCTGTTCAGCGGCGGTTTCCAGAAGCTGGCGGGCGGAATCCGCGTAGCGCATAGCGGTCTTCTCGTGGAGGCCGAACACCTCAGCGAGGTGGCGCGGGCCGGGTCCTTGAACTATGGCCCCTTCGAGCCGTCGGTCGATGCGGAGCCTCTCCAAGGTCGCCTCCTGACCGCGCATCGGCGCGCTGATCCAGTGGTTGCTCACTCGGCCGGTTCCCCATCGCTGTCTTGCTGCTGATCAACAGGTGCAGGTTGGCCGTGCTTGGCAGTCGCTTCCGGCGAGTGCAGAGCACCCGAAGTAGGAACAACGCCCTGGCCACGGACACAGGGACTCAGTGGTACTCAGATGAACTCACGAGATGTCGCACAGCCGCGCTGGACCGGGCCACCGGCGAGCCAGTCCGCCGCTACGAACGCTCCCGGCCCGGCGAACTGATCCGCATCGACGTCAGGAAACTCGCCGCATCCCGACGGCGGTGGGCACCGGACCCGGGGCCGAGCCGAAGGCCCACGCAACCGGACCGGGACCGCCTACGCCTGCCTGCGCACCGCCCTGGACGACCCCGCCTGGCCTACACCGAAGACCTGCCCGACGTGACCGCTGCGACCACGGCGACCTGCGCGGGCTTCCTCATCCGCGGGGCGGCCTGCTTCGCCGCACACCATGTCACCGTCGAGCGCGTCCTGACCGACAACGCCTGGGCCTGCACCAAGAACACCTGGCGACAAACCTGTCACGAGTTGGGCATCAGTCCACGCTGGAGACGGCCCTGGCGCCCGCCGGACAGCACACCTAGGGCGCGACGCGGGATGAGACCCGGGGCGCGACCCAGGTGAGACCTAGGACGCGACTGAGGGGGCGACCTGCGACGGGACGTAGCTACGGAGCCCGGAGAAGTCGCCATGACAGCCTCCGGGGCCCGGGACGGCCCGCCGCTCCGGGGCCGACCGGGCCCCGGCGCTCAGCCGCGCTGGGCGGCGTCGTAGACGGCTCGCGCGGTCTTGTCGAGCGTCGGCCCGTACATCGGGGTGCCGCCGTGGCCCTCGCCGTGGCTGTTGACCGAGACCACGGTGCCCTTGCCGGTGGCGGAGTCGAAGCCGGCGAGCCAGGGACCGCCGCTCGCGCCGCCGCCGAGGTCGCACGGGACGCGCTGTTCGCCCTCGGGGGCCCGCTGAGAGGTACCGGCGCAGTACAGCAGTTCCTCGCCCCGCTGGGGAGTGGTCGCCGGATAGCCGAAGGCGGTGACCCGCTCACCCGCCGCACGGCCGAAGGCGATGTCCTGCGCCCCCACCGCGTCGGTGAGCCGCTTCCCGCTGGCCGGGGTGGCGACGACCATCGCCGCTACGTCATTGACGGTGTCCTCGGCCCAGGAGCGCGGTGTCATGGTCGCCTTGACGGCATAGCGGCCGTACGGCGTCTTGCCCTTGGCGTAGCCGGGGACGAAGACGATGTCGCTGTAGGTGTTGACGGGCGAGGAGCCGAGGCGCGCGCAGTGGGCGGCGGTCATGATCACTGAGCGGTTGCCGCTGGTGACGGCACTGGCCGTGCACCAGGTGTCCTGACCCTTTGAGTCGACGAAGAAGAGCCGGCCGATGCTGGGGATGACCTTGCCGGTCCAGGGCTTGCTGAGCGGTCCGGTCGGCCCCAGGTCGACGGCGCGGCCGACCTGCTTTATGCGCGCGGGCGTCCAGTACGAGAGGGCGGCGGTCTGCTCCGCCGCCGCATAGGTGACCGTACTGACCTGCCCGGCTCCGGCTGCAGCTGCCGCGGGTAAGGCCGGTGCCGCCAGGGGGCCGGCCAGGGCCAGCAGGCCGGTGGCGAGACCGGAGACGGTGCGGCGCGCGCCTCGGGACGGGCTGTGCGACATGGGTGTCCTCTCGGATGATCGGGATCGGGCCATCACCCGGAAGGATGCGATTCCGGCGGGTGGGGTGCATCCGCCATCTGATCTTTCGTGGCCACGGCCATCTCGTTCAGAACAGCGCGGACAGCGCCCGCCGGTCCGCGGCGGTGAGGGCGTCGGCCCACTTCGGGTCACCGAGGACCTGCTGCATCAACAGCGTGTTGACGTCGCATCGACACTTCCTGGGGCCCCATGTCCTGCTCGGCCAGGTCGCCGTCCTTGCCGTAGAAGAGGTCCTTGCACCGGTGCTCGCCGAACTCGCTGCTGCGCGGGTCGATGGCGCCGCCTCCGGAGACGATCCGGGCGCGCTTGTCGGCGGGAACAGTTCGGGGGCGCCGAGCGTCGCTCCGGCTCCGCCACATTGCGTTGACGCACGATGAGGAAGACGGCACTTCACGCCAATACTGCTGGCCGGCTCCCGCCATGCCTCCGTACGGTCGTTGGCAGGTACGCCCGGCCCGGCGTCGATGCCGTCGCCCAGCACGTCGCCGAGCGCGACCCCGCCGCCCGCCGCCCGCCGCCGTAGGCGAACCCGGGCGGCTCGGGGCTTCAAGATCATCCCATGGCACCTTTTGTGCTTGTCCCGGCGATCCCCCTGTCGGCTCATCGATAGTCTGCGTCACCATGACGCGCGCTTGGATCTTGCCAATGCTGCTTGTGCTCTGTGGCTCAGCCGTTGCAACTGGGCTGACCTTTAAGGGGAACCCCGGTGTAGCCGCAGCACTCTTGCCGGTGTTCGTGCTGCTCGCAGGTATGAACTCGCCTCTGATCTTCCCTAGTTCGATCGGTGCGCTGGAGGCGCAACGCCTCAGCGCGGCCGACGGCCGGCCGGTGGTCTTCTGGCGGCCGGGCTGCAAGTACTGCATCCGGCTGCGCATCCGGTTGGGCAGTCACGCCCGCCAGTTGCACTGGGTCGACATCTGGCGTGACCCAGCTGGAGCCGCAGCAGTGAGGGCAGCCAACGATGGTAATGAGACCGTGCCGACCGTCGTCGTGGCGGGCCAGCCGTACACCAACCCTCATCCTGAGTGGGTACGTGAACAGCTCTCCCCGCCCGCGTGATCAGGACCGGTGCTCCATTGAAGAGGCGTCCGGAGCCCCAGAAGGTCGTCAACCGACGCCCAGCCCAAGCGGCGCGACTGCAAGGAGGCACACGTCGCGCCCGCTCCTTCCTCCATCGACCCATTGCGGGGTTTCATTCGGTTTCCAGGACGGGGCTGCACTTGACTCACGTATCTGCCTTAGTTGACGAGCTTCCAGGTGTCGCAGCTGTTGGTTTCGAAGATCCTGCCGGTCACCCAGCGGTGGGGAGTCGCCATGGTCACCGCCACCAAGGTGCTGGCGACACTGCGGCACCACCGCCACATCGCGAACAAGGAACAGCTGATCACGCTGATGGTGGACGCGGCCTTCGCGCGCGAGCCGGCCGCCTTGACCGAGGCCGCCGAGCACGCTGCCGGGATGCCCCTGACGGCTGACGGTTGACGGTTGACGGTTGACGGCTGACGGCTGACGGCTGACGGCTGACGGCCGACGGCCGACGGCACCGCGCCCGACCCCGACGGCCCGCGTCCCCGGAGTGGCCTGCAGACCATCGCCGTCCTCGCCCGCGAAGCCGCGCCGACCGCCCCGGACACCCTGCCCGTCCCCGGATACCGCGACATTGGCGCCCACGAACCCTTTCGGTGGGTCGGGTCCGGACGCGAAAAATCTTGGCGGAATCGCCATCCCGCGAGCGAGATCTCACGTATGTCCTAGTGACGTGTGCGAGATGGAAGGGAAAGGATCATGTCGCTCTTCGGCCACCTGGCACCTGCCAAGAGGCACCCCAAGCGCAGGAAGAACACCACCACGACTTCGAAGGGAAGGACGAGTCACCACCACCACGGCAAGCACCGCCGTCACACCAGCAGCACCGGCACGCACAAGTGACGCCGGTGTGCCCTCGGCGGCCGGTCGAGTCGACCTCCCGGCCGCCGTGGGACGACGTGTTGTGAGCCGCGTTCCGTGAAACTTCACCGGCACTCCGCCCGCGGCACCGCGCGGGCCCCGGCACTGCGGCGACTGCTCACCGTCGCCGAGTCGTCGAGCGAGCAGATCGTCGCCGCAGCGCCGCCACTGGCCGTGAGGCAGGTCTTCCGGCGCTTCTGGCCCTACACGCGCGGCGGGCGGCGTTGGCTACTGCTGCTTGTCGCGTTCTGTGTGGTCGGTCCCGCCATCGACGCGGCCGAGATATGGCTGTTCAAGGTCGTGGTGGACGAGGTGCTCGTCCAGCGCGACCTGAGCCGGTTCCTGCCGATCGCGCTGGCGTATGTCGGGCTCAGCCTCGCTTCGGGCATCTTGTCGTTCGCCGACGACGTGACCAGCACCTGGGTCGGTGAGCGGTTCCTGCTGGCCCTGCGGGCGGATGTGTTCCGGCACGTGCAGCGCCTCTCGCTCGGCTTCTTCGAGCGGCGTCGGCTCGGCGACGTGATGGCCCGGGTCACCGGTGACGTCGACGCGGTCGAGACGTTCCTGCTCTCGGGGGTGGCCCAGGCACTCTGGTACGTGATGCGGCTGGGCATTTTCCTCGGCATGCTCTTCTACCTGAGCTGGGACCTGACGCTCTTCGCCCTCGTCATCGTGCCGCTGTTCTGGTGTGCGGCCCGGTACTTCTCCCGGCTGGTGAAGGCCGCCTCCCGGGAACGCCGCCGGCGCAGTGGTTCGCTCAGCGCGGTCGCCGAGGAGGTCCTGGGCAACATCGCTCTGGTGCAGGCGTACAACCGCCAGGAGTGGGAGCAGGGCAGGTTCCAGCGCGAGAACCTCGGAAGGTACCGCGCCACCATGGCCTCGACCAGGATCCGGGCCGTCTTCGGGCCGCTCGTCGACCTCGTCGAGATGAGCGGGGCCCTGCTGGTGATGGGGCTGGGCACCTGGCAACTGGCACGTGGCCGTCTCACCCTGGGGGAGTTGCTGGTCTTCCTGGCCCTGCTGAGCAAGCTCTACAGCCCGATCAGGGGTCTGTCCCACCTGAACAGCACGTTCTACGCGGCCTCCGCCGCCGCGGAGCGGATCATCGAGCTGCTCGACCAGCGCCCGCAGGTGAGCGAGGTGCCCGCCTGTGTGCCGCTCGGGCGTGCTCACGGGTGGGTGGAGTTCGACGGTGTCGGCTTCACCTATCCGGGGACCGACCGGCCCGCGCTGTGCGACGTGTCGTTGCGTGTGGGGCCCGGCCAGACCCTGGCGGTGGTCGGGGCCAGCGGCGCGGGGAAGTCCACCCTCGCCAAACTCCTGCTGCGCTTCTACGACCCCGGTCACGGCGCCGTCCGGCTCGACGGGAGGGACCTGAGGACCCTGCGACTGGCCGATGTCCGTGACAACGTGGCCGTGGTGCTCCAGGAGACGCTCGTCCTGCATGGCACCGTGCGCGAGAACATCCTCTACGGCCGTCCGGACGCGAGTGAGCGCGAGGTCGTCGCGGCGGCACGCGCCGCGGACGCGCACGACTTCGTCACCGCCCTGCCGGAGGGCTACGACACCGTCGTGGGCCAGCGCGGAAGGCTGCTGTCCGGAGGCCAGCGCCAGCGACTGGCGATCGCCCGGGCCATGATCCGCGACGCGCCCGTCCTCATCCTGGACGAGCCGACCACCGGCCTGGACGCCGAGTCGGGCCGGCGTGTCATGGAACCGCTGCGTCGGCTGATGGCCGGACGCACCACGATCGTCATCTCCCACAACCTGCTCACCGTCCACGACGCCACCGAGATCCTGGTGCTCGAGCGCGGCCGGGTCGTCGAACGGGGAACACACCACGACCTGCTGGCGAGCGGTACGACCTATGCCCGGCTGCACCGGCTCCACGCCCCTGCGGCCCCCGCGATGAAGGCCTTCCCATGAGCCGTCCGAACCTTCCCGGGCTGCCGGCGGCCCGCACGCACCGAACGGACCCGCCGGCCCCTACCCTGCCCCCGGGGGCGGCCCCGGTCGCCGGATACGAGGTCCTGGCCCACCTGACCCGGACCGGGTGGCTCGATGTGTACGACGCCTGGAGCTACGAGCGGGACTGCCGCTGTCTTGTGAAGATGCTCCGTCCGGACCGCCGGCACGAAGCACGGCTGCGTGAACGGCTCCTGCGCGAGGGCCGCTGGCTCCAGGCGTTCAGTCACCCGCACCTGGTCCGTGCGTACGAAACGGTCGAGATGCCCGAGCCCCTCGTCGTCCTGGAGACACTGACCGGCGAGACCGTGGCCTACCTCATCGACCGTCTGCGGCACCGGCTTGCCGCTCATGACCTGGCCTTCCTCGGCGTGCACCTGTGCTCCGCCCTGCACTACCTGCACGGCCGGGGCCTGCTGCACCTGGACGTGAAGCCCTCCAACGTGACCATCGACTGCCGGCGCGCCAAACTGCTCGACCTCAGCGTCGCCCGCCCGCCCGGACCCGCGGCCGCCGGCATCGGCACCCCCTGCTATCTCGCCCCCGAGCAGGCGCGCGGCGGAAGCCTCTCGGCCGCCGCGGACGTGTGGGGGGTGGGCATCACCCTGTACGAGGCCGCTACCGGTGACATCCCGTTCTCCACCGCCTTCCCGACCGACAGCACGTCCACCACCACGGACGCAGAGCCGGCCGGCGGCGAATCCGGCGCCGTACCGACACCCGCAAGCCTCAGCGACACCTACAGCGGGCAGCACGCGTACCCGCAGCTGGAGGGCAGGGCTCCGCCCGTGGGCACCCGGCGCCGCCTGCCGCGTGGGCTCGCCGTCGCGATCGACGCGTGCCTGGAACCGGACCCGGCCGCCCGGCCCGGCATCGGCCCTCTCGCCGAGGCGTTCGACGCGCTGCTGCCCTCACACCGCAAGGACGTGGAACCGCCGGCACCCGGGCCTGCCGTCGGACAATCCCTCCGGGAAGATGGTACGTAGTAGTGATATGCACCATTTGGGTATTTCTCTGGAGCGGATGCCCGATGACGCGCTGCTGGCGGGGTTGACGACCGACGACCCCGAGTTCGCGGTGGCGTTCGTCCGCCGGTTCCAGCACAAGATCTTCGGAGTGGCCATGACGGTCACCGGCGACGCCCAGCTCGCGGAGGACGTGGCCCAGCAGACCTTTGAGCAGGCCTGGCGGCACGCCCAGGTCTACGACTCGCGCCGCGGATCGGTCCGCACCTGGTTGACGGCCATCGCCCACAACCTGGCGATCGACGCCGTGCGCTCCCGCAGGGCGGTCCCCGTGGAGCCCACCCGGATGGCACCCCTGCTGGAAGCGGCCACCGACACCCCCGAGCGACTGGCGGTGGCCGGCGAGGACTCGGCTGAGTTGCGGCGGGCCATAGCGGATCTGCCGGCGGGCCAGGCCCGCGCCATCGTCATGGCCGGCGTCTACGGAATGACGGCGCAACAGGTGGCGGACCTGGAGCAGGTGCCCCTCGGCACCGCCAAGACCCGGATCCGGACGGCGCTGGGCAAGCTGCGCGAGGCCCTGACGCACAGGCAGGACACGACATCATGACCGGCGACGACGCGTTCGCGTGCCCACGGCTGCGGGACATCGCCGCCGAAGCGGCACTGGGAGTGCTGCCCGCCCAGGAGCGCGCCGCAGCTCTGGCCCACCTGCAGCGCTGCCCCGGGTGCTCGGAGAACGTCCGGGAGCTGGCGCGCACGGCCGACGAACTGCTGAACCTGATCCCGGGACGCGAGCCACCCGTGGGGTTCGAAACCCGCGTGCTCCAGCGCATCGGACGGCCGCTCCGACGCCGTCGCCGGACACTGCGCCGACGGCTCGGCCTCAGTGCCGCAGCCGCTGTGGCAGCCGCAGCGCTGGTCGTGGGCGGATGGGCGATCGGCTTCACCTCTGTACCCTCACCGTCCGCCACCAGCCCGACCCGGCCCGACCGGCTGCTCAGCGCCGACCTCACCTCCCACAGCCAGGACGTGGGACGGGTCTTCGCCTACACGGGCCGGCCGCCCTGGGTGTACATGTCGGTGGACACCGACGACCTTCCCGCCGGCGTTCGGGCAGCCCTCCAGGGCAAGGTCACCTGCCGGATCGAACGGGCGGACGGCTCCAAGGCCGACATCGGCACCTTCTCCCTGGCCGACGGGTACGCTCACTGGGTCGCGTCCTACCCCGCCGGCTCGGCACCTGTGACCGGCGTGCACCTGCTCGCGGCCGACAGCTCGGTCGTGGCCACCGCCACCCTCCACCCGTCCGGCTGAGCGGGCTGTGCCCGCCGAAAACCGCTGCGCGCTGGACGGCCCCCCGTACAAGGAAGAGCGAGGTTGGCGCGGGTAGCGAGGGCGTCGGGGTAGTTCCTTGCCCAGCACACGCATCTGCACTGCCCCGCCGTTGGGATGAGTTCCTTGGGCTCACGGTCCCTTCGAGGGCCCTCAGCTGAGCTGCTCGGCCAGCCCGACGATGATGCCCTCGGGGCCGCGGACGTAGCAGAGCCGATAGCTGTCCTCGTACTGCGCCAGCTCACCGACGAGTTCGGCGCCGTGAGTGCGCAGGCGGGCAACGACGTCGTCGATGTCGTCGGCGGCGGACATGATGCGACGATCGCCACCAAAAACATGATGCGACGATCGCCACCAAGAACAAACGCGGGTGCTTTTGCGAACGGTGGGCGGGCTGGTACCCGGAGCGCTTGCGGGCCCCGGGCACCAGCCCTTCAGATCACAAACCGTCGCGCACCATCGCGGCGACGATCTGGACGTGGCGGTCGGCCGCCGTGGTCGAGAATTCGTTCTCGTAGTTCAGGCCGTACGGCCAGAAGTGGCCGCCGCCGGTGGATAGTTTGGCGCCCGAACCGTCGAACTGCTTGACCAGTGCCGTGGCCTGGGCGCCGGTCCAGGTGCCGCTGCCGCCGAGGCGGGACCAGCCCGAGCTCGTCCCCACGCCGATGGTGTGGGCGATCTCGTGCAGAGCGGTCCGCTCGGTCATGTAGCTACGGTTGCCGAAGCGTATGGTTCCGTTGATGTTGCCGTCGGCGGTGGGCACACCCGGGTCGTAGCGGACGGTGATGGTCTTGCCCAGGTCGCTGACGTTGTTGTACCTGGCGACCGCGGCGTTCATGGCCTTGGTGATGAGGTCATAGGCCGTGCGCTGGTCCGCGGTGGGGTTGCTCGCCCGTTCGAGGGTCCAGGTGATGCTGGCCGCCGCCACCCGTCCCTGGGATGCCGGTGCGGTCTGCGGGGTGGCCTGCGCGATGCCCGGACCGACCAGTACGGCGGCTGTCAGCGCGGCGACGACCGCCTTGTTGCGCCAGGCCATCGGGGCACGTTGTGCACTCATTGAGGGGTCCTCCTGTGGGGGGTGACCGTCGCGTGTGGGGACGACGGTTGATCAGTGGGTGCGTGGCTTTGTCACGGTGCCGTAGGTCTCACACGCGCCGGGCCCGGTGGAGCCGCTGTCGCGCTGGAACAGTCGGCCCGGCCCCCGACTCGTCGTAGCCGTCGGCCGAGGAAGCGACTCCGAAGGCCCGGGTCTGCTCGGCGGCGGTTCCGGCCGGCATCGCCGCCGCGCCGAGCAACAGGGCGAGTGTGAGAGGGGAACGCCGCGTGCGGCGTATAACGACGACCTCATGCGTTTCCTCCCGGGGTGAGTGGGCGGATCTTGTCGGGTCGTGCGAGGGACCGAACGGAAAGCGCTTTCCAAGATTTCCCGGATGCTAATCACATGTCTTGAACATGTCAACAAAGTGCCGACTGCGCCCCGATCGAAGGAGCTGTTGTTCGGTGCGGGACGTGGTCCGCGCCGCGGTCGGACTCGCCCTGGCGGGCCGCGCCGGCGCCCGCCTGGCCCACGTCATCAGGGTGTCCGTGACCCGCGCAGTACGGTCCTGCGGCTGAAGCGTGATGCGGACCGTCGCCGCACTGCCGGCAATCACGCGGGATCTCGTAGTCCTGCTCGACGAACGGCACCCGCAGCGGCTGCGGGGCCGGAGTGATGTCCGGTACTGCCGCTCGTCGAGTTCGCCGCACCACCACAGCAGGGGGCCGGCAGGCCGCCTTACCAGGAGTGGGCGACGTCCACCACGAGCTTGTCGGACAGCTGGGTCACCTTGAACGGCAGACGGGCGCGCACGCCCAGACCGACCTGGCTGTAGCCCTCGAAGCTGGCGCCGAACTTGGCGTCGCGGAAGGTCTTGTAGCCCGTCAGGTCCACGCCGGGCAGCGGCTGCTTGGCCTTGCCCGGATAGGTCACCTGGTGGTTCTCCATGTCGTACGAGGCCGCCTGGACGCGGACCTCCAGGATCGCGCCGCCGGAGACCGGGATCGGGTCCCCGCTGCCGTCCTGCTCGAAGGCGTCGACGTACTGGACGTAGTAGCCGAGCCGGCTGGTGCTCCCTGCGGGGATGTCGAAGACGATGCGGTCGTAGCAGTCGTGACTGCCCGTCCTGACGTTCGTCAGGAACGCCGGCGCGCTGCTGCTCGCTGTTCTCGGCAGGCTGCCCCAGCCGGTCTCGCAGGCGGCGGCCGTCGTGCCTGCGCTCCCCTCGGCGAACGCGGTCGGAGCCGCCACCACCAGGGACAGGCTCACCGTAGCGGTCGCGGCGAGTAACGCTCCGCGCGATGCCTTACGCATGTTTCCTCCAAGTGGAACTTGGTGATCGGTTTGGCGCCCCTTTAGACGACGACAACAGGCACTTGGTTGTTTGCAGGGAGAGGGCTTTCAGCGCTGGCGCAGTCCGCGCATGACACCAGTGTTTCCGGGTGGGTGCTGATGAATGGACCCCGCGGCGAACGCACTATTGACCGGTCAATTGCGCGATTGTACAGTCTAATCATGTCGCCTACTCAGCGTGCAGTCAGGCGGGAGACCGACATGACGAAGCCGTCGTTACGACGCCGGCCGCGCCGGGGCCCTGCGTGTCCTCGGCGAATCGGCGGAGGCGGGTCCGATCACCCGTCATCGGCGTTGCGGAACGCTCCAGATGCCCCCGTGCCGTCGGGAGTTCGGCTCCGGGGACCCCCGCGGCCCGTGCAATGTGACCTGGTCCAGCAACCGTGCGGGACGGGTCAGAAACAGCACCCCGCCAACAAGGCGGGGGCGCCGAAGAACTGGCTGGTCAGCTCGCCATCACCAGTCAATTGGCTGAATGTACGGTCTAACCATGACCGTGCCGCTTTACGTACAGATCAGGCGAGAGATCGAAGCGAAGATCCGGGCCGGGGATTTGCCCCCCGGCGCCCGACTGCCAACCGAGAAAGACCTTTCCACCCAACACGGCGTCAGCCGTGCCACGGCCCAACGGGTCCTCAACGACCTGGCCGAGGCGGGACTGGCGATTCGCCGACGTCGCCACGGAACGTTCGTCGCGGACGTGACGCGGCAGATCAATCTGCTCAACTTCGTCACCCCCGCGGCAGCCGCAAAGGGCGCATCGGGCAGACACGAAGTCGTTTCCGCGCGGATCGTCAGGGCCGCAGACGCCATCCTGGCCCTCCCGGGCGCCTCCGCCGACACGGCCGTAGTGGAACTGGTCCGCCGCAAGCTCGACGTACGCGAGGAGCCACAGTCGGTCGAGCGGCACGTCGTTCTCTTCGCAGTCGCCCCCGACCTGCTGAACGAGAACCTCGAAGACCTCGTCACCCTCCCGTATCTCCAGCGCCAAGGAGTACCGATCGATGCGATCCGGCTCTACCTCGACCCGGTGACCCTCGACGACCAGGACGCCGCATTGCTGCACAGCGAGACCGGAACACCCGCGCTGATGAGGCGCAGGGAGTTGCGTGCCGATGACGGAGGCACCGTCGAGGTGGTCACGACCGTCGTCCGTCCGGGAACCGCCGAGTTCTTCCTGGAGCTTCCCGCCCCCGCCACATGAGCAGCGTGTCGCTGCCAGAAAGGAAGTGTGGAAACAATGAAGGTCATCATCATCGGTGCCGGCGTGCTGGGCGTGAGCGTCGCGAGGCATCTTGCCGTCGCCGGCGAGGACGTTCTCCTGCTCGATCAATGGGGAGCCGGCACCGGTACGACCGCGACCACCTTCGCCTGGACCAACTCCAGCCGGAAGCTCGCCCCGGACTACCACCGGCTGAACCTCGCTGGGATGGAGGAGCACGCCAGGCTCGCCGAGCAACTGCGCGGCGCACCCTCGTACTTCCCCAGCGGGGCGCTGCAGTGGGCGGATGCCGCAAACGAGCAGTGGCTCGCCGGCAACGTGGAACGACTGCAGTCCCTGGACTACCCCGCTCACTGGGTCACGCCGGACGAAGCAACTCGGATCGCAGGCGACCTCCGGATCCCGGCGGCCATCACGTCCATCGCGCACTTCCCCAGCGAGGGATACGTTCTGCCGGATCTCTTCGTGGGCAACCTGCTGGCGGATGCCGAGCAGCACGGAGCCAAGTTCGCGATCGGCGAGGTAGTGGCCATCGACGACAGGCCTGACGGAATATCCGTCACCCTGGCCTCAGGCCGGGTCTGTACGGGCGATCGACTCGTCCTGGCGGCAGGCCGCTGGACAGAACGGCTCGCCGCTCGGGCCGGGATCGACGTTCCCATGGTGACGGATGTCGGTCGCGGAGCGCAGACCGTGGGTCTGCTCGGCTACGCCAGGTCCCCGGAACTCGGCCTGCGCTGTGTGATCCACAGCCCCGGCCTCAACCTCCGCCCCGCGGCCGGCGGGCATACCGTCCTGCAGGCTCTCGATTTGAACGGTGACGTCGATCCGGCAGACCCACCGGCCGTGGACGGCGACATGGCGAGCACCCTCGCTCGGCGGTTCGCCGCACTGCTGACCGACCCGAGCCGGGCACCGAAGATCGACCTGCGCGTCGGTTTCCGGTCACTGCCCGCGGACGGCCACACCGTTGCCGGCTATGCCTCCGCGCAGTCCCGCGTCTACTGCCTCGTCTCGCACAGCGGGGTCACCTTGGCGCCGATTCTGGGACGGCTGGTCGCGACCGAGGTCACAACCGATCAGGAACAAGACCTCCTCCGGGCCTTCCGGCCGACACGATTCACCGGCGCACGGCGCTCGGACATCGAGGTGGATCAACACGCCACCAGCCTGGGTGAGCAGTAGCCGACAACCTTCCACCGGGGGACCTGTCGCGGTGGGGAGCCCGCCTCAACCTGTTCCGCCGGTCGTCGCACCGCTACAGCATCAGGCGTCGCCGCTCCCACCTCGGAGAGCGCAGTCCCATAGCCTACGAGAGGGCACTCGACACACCATCGACGAAGGCCGCTCCGGCTCCGGTTTGCGTCATCCAGATGTCGGGGGCCCAGGCCGTGCACGTGAAGCCACGGTCGGTGAACCGGCGGGCGGTGGAGGGTTCACCGCCATAGGCGCCGGCCATCAGGCCGTTCCTGTGAGCGGCGGCAGATATCCGCCCCAGGGCCGAGTCGGCCGAGTGGTCGTCGAGGAGGTCTTGCACGGTGGTACCCAACGACAGGGACAGGTCGTAGGGGCCGACGAACAACATGCCGACCCCGGGAACTGCTGCGATGCTCTCGACGTTCTCCAGGGCTGCCGCGGATTCGATCATGACGGCACAGATCGTGTCCTGGTTGGCTTGCGCCACGTCTTTTGCGGGAGCGCCCCACGTGGGGTGTATCTGTCCGTAGCTGCGACGCCCCAGAGGTGGGTAGAAGGCCGCGTCCACGGCCGCGCGTGCGTTGTCGGCCGAGTCGATCTGGGGAACGATGACGGCGGTTGCACCCGCGTCGAGGGCGAAACCGATGCCGGTGAACTCAGGGGAGGGGACCCGCACCACCAGGTCCGCCGACGTCGGCTCGTGCCGCCCGCGCGCGACTTCCAGCAGTTCGGTGTGTCCGTACCGGCCGTGCTGCATGTCGATGCAGACCCAGTCGAACCGGTGCAAGGCGAGTCGGGCTACGGTTCCGCTGCTCGCGTCGGTGCACCAGGCCCCCCGACTCGGCGACGTGAAGCCGACAGGTGTTCTCGTCGGTGACGGTGAATGCGGGTGCCGCGAGGGGGCGTCGAGGAGCGGGGCTGGAGGGGCTGGACCCGCCTGGACCCGCCTGGACCCGCATCGAGCGAGTGCCTGCCGACAGGCTCAACACTGGGCTGCCACCATTTTGATATGTGACGTGTGACGGAGGTTGCGGGAGACGACCGGCTCAGCCGGCCGACGCGGGCCGCTCCCAGGTGGTGGTCGCCGTCAGGGTCCGGCCCTCGTTCGCGGAGTCCAGCAGGGTGAGCATCACGTCCAGAACGTGCTCGGCGAGTTCGGCGGAGGCGAGGTGCGGGCGCCCCGCCGCCAGGGCGTCGGCGAGGTCGGCCAGGCCGATACCGCGCCCTGCGCGCTCGTGGCCGGCGGACACCGGGAGCAGCTGCCAGCCGTCGGCGCGAGCAGGCCACAACCGCACCGGCCCGTCGAAGGTGTTGGGGTCCGGCAGAGACAACGACCCTTTGGTGCCGTGCACTTCGATCGTGGGCAGGCTGGAGCCGTGTATGTCGAAGCTCATCACCAGCGTGGACAGCGCGCCGTTGGCGTGGTGCAGGATGCCGGTGACGTGGGTGTCGACCTCGACGGCGAAGCGTTGCCCGGCCCTGGGCCCGGCGGCGATCTCGCGCTCGGTGCGGGGTGCCGAGGCCGCGCCGGTCACCCTTACCACCGGGCCGAGCAGGTGGATCAGCGCCGATATGTAGTACGGACCCATGTCGAGCAGGGGGCCGCCGCCCGGGTGGTAGTAGAACTCCGGGTCGGGATGCCATGCCTCATGGCCGGGCGTGGTCATGAAGGCAGTGGCGGCGACAGGCGTGCCGATCAAACCGTCGTCCACTGCCTTGCGGCCGGTCTGGGTTCCGGTGCCGAGCACGGTGTCCGGCGCGCATCCGACCCGTACCCCCGCCTCGCGCGCGGCGGCCAGCACGGCGGTGGCCTCCGCGCGGGTGGCGGCCAGCGGTTTCTCGCCGTAGACGTGCTTGCCGGCAGCTGTCGCCGCCAGCGCCACCTCGGCGTGAACGGCGGGGATCGTCAGGTTGAGCACCGCGTCCACGTCGTCGCGGGCGAGCAAGTCGTCGATGCTGCCGACGGCCTCCGCGCCCGCCGTGGCGGCGGCGCTATGGGCACGGGCGGGGTCCAGGTCGGTGACCGCGGTCAACCGCAGGTTCCCAGCCGTGGCCAGCGTCGCCAGGTACTGGCCACTGATCTTTCCGGCGCCGACCATGCCGATCCGCAGCGGCGTCACCTGCTCGCCCATAGCAGCCCCCGTTCGGTGAGCGTACGGACCTCGGGTACGTCGAAGTCGTCAATCTTGTGGCCGATCGCGGACACGAAGACTTTCCCGGCGCCGTAGGTCCTCGTCCACACGGCCGGCATGACGACGGCGTGGTCCCGCTCCTCACCGGCCGGGAACGTGGTGGTGGCGAGCACGTCGATGTCAGGGTCGGTGGCGATCCAGTACTGCTCGGTGTGGACGGCGAAGTCCGTCAAGCCCTCGATCACCGGATGGCTTGCCCGCTCGGGGAGCAACCGGACGGTGTAGTCCAGGAATTCAGGCGGATGCATGAGGAACTGGCCACCCGTCAGCAAGTGGTAGTCGAGGTCGCCACGGAACGAGTCGATGACGCCGCCGTGCCAGCCGGCGAACCCGGTGCCTGCCCGGACCGCGGCCGCGAGGGTGCGGGACTGGTCGGGGGTGATCTCGCCCATGGTCCAGCACTGCACGACGAGGTCGGTGGCGGCGAGCCGGTCCGCGTCGCCGTAGACGGCGAGCGACTCGGCGGTCTCGACGGTGAATCCGTGCTCCTGAAGGAAGGGCAGGAACAGGCCGGTGATCTCCACCGGCGAGTGACCCTCCCAGCCGCCGCGCACCACGAGGGCCCGCCGTCCGGGAGAGGAGGTCGCCTCTGTCATGGATTTTCCGCACCTCCGTGATCGGGTTGGCAGGGGCGAGTTCCATTACTGCCCAGCGAGCGCCCCTCCGACCCCGCCTGTGCTGAAGTACCTGTTGAGGACGGTGAACAGAAGCGCCGACGGAGCCGGCATGACGACGGCAGTAGCTCCCCGATGCTCTCCGCGCTGCAGAGCGCGATCCACAAGAAGAAGCCGGTCGTGGTCACCCCGTGGCGACCGCACTGGGCGTACGCCAAGCTGCGCGAGCCTCACATCGGCGTCCCGCGGTGGGGCGCTCCGCTCAGTGCGGTTCGCGGACGACGGCGACTCCTCCGGGCGGGATGGTGACGGTGCCCGTGACGGGCGAATCGGTGAGGAGTTCGACGCCGTCGGCGGGCACTTCGGCCCCCTTTCCGGTGTGGTCGATGAGGAACAGGTAGTCGGCTTCGCTGCCGCGGCGCCGGACGACCTCGACCCCGGCGGGCGCCTGGTGCTCCCGGGCCACGTCGGCCTCCCGGCTGATGCGGTGGAGCAGGTCGGCGAGGGTGTCCGGGTCGGGGTGTGTGGCCAGATACCAGGCCGTTCCGCTGCCGTGGTGGTGGCGGGTGACGGCCGGGTGGCCGGCCAGCGGGCCGTCGGCGTAGGAGGCGACGGCCAGCGCGCCGGTGAGTCGGACCCGTTCTGACCACAGGTCGGCCGTGGCGCCCGGAGGCACATCGCCGGCCAGGCCGGTCGTCTCTCCCGGCAGCAGAGGGAAGAGCTCGTCGGTGAGCACCCCGAGGACGTCGCGGAACGCGCCGGGGTAGCCGCCGAGGAACACGTGACCGTTCTCGTCGGCCATGCCGCTGTGGAAGCCGACAACCAGCGTGCCTCCGCGTTCGGTGAACCGGGCGAGGCCGGCTGCGGCTTCCTCCGTCACCAGATACAGGCTGGGCACGAGGACAAGCTGGTAGCGGTCGAGCCCGGGGTCGTCGGGGCGCACGAAGTCGACGGCGATTCCTGCTCGCCACAGGGGTGTGTACCAGTCGCGCACCAGGTCCTGGTAGCGCAGTTCGCCGCTCGGCTGGGAGGGCAGTTCCAGTGCCCAGCGGGCGTCCCAGTCCCACACGATCGCCACCTGCGCCGCGACGGTGGAGCCCCGCACCTCGGCCAGGGACTTCAGATCCGTGCCCAGCTGCACGACGTCCCGCCAGATCTGGCTGTCGGTGCCGGCGTGCGGCAGCATCGCCGAGTGCCACTGCTCGGCGCCCGCCTTGGCCGCACGCCACTGGAAGAACGCGATGCCGTCGGCGCCGTGGGCGACATGGGCGAGAGCGTTGCGCCGCATCTCTCCCGACTGCTTGGCGCGGTTGACGGGCTGCCAGTTGACGGCCCCGGTCGAGTGCTCCATGAGGAACCACGGGCCGCCCGCGAGCGACCGCATGAGATCGCCGCTGAGGGCGATGTCGATTTCGGCTTCCGGGTCGTCGGACATCAGGTAGTGGTCGTTGGAGAGGATGTCCAACTCGGGCGCCCAGCGCCAGTAGTCGAGGGCGTCGAAGGTGCGCAGGACCATGAAGTTGGTGGTGGCGGGGATGTCGGGAGCGGCTTGGCGCAGCACGTCGCGTTCGGCGGTGCACAGCGAGAGGAGTTCGTCGGAGCAGAAGCGGCGCCAGTCGAGCTGGTGGGTGGGGTTGGGGACGGCTCCGGTGGCGCGGGGCGGGAGGATCTGGTCCCAGTCGTAGTACCACTGGCTCCAGAAGGTGGTGCCCCAGGCGTGGTTGAGGGCGTCCAGGTCGTCGTAGCGGGCGCGGAGCCAGGTGCGGAAGGCAGCGGCGCTGGTGTCGCAGTAGCAGGCCGGGGTGTGACAGCCGTACTCGTTGTGCACGTGCCACATGGCGACGGCGGGGTGGGCGGCGTAGCGCTCGGCGAGGACACTGGCGATACGCAGTGCCGCTCGGCGGTAGGCGGGGCTGGACGGGCAGAAGGTCTGGCGGCTGCCGGGCCACAGTCGACGGCCGTCCCGGTCGACCGGCAGTGCCCCCGGGTAGGCCTGGAAGAACCATGCCGGTGGGGCGGCGGTGGGGGTGGCCAGGTCGGCGGCGATGCCGTTCTCGTGGAGCAGGTCGAGGATGCGGTCCATGCGGGAGAAGTCGTAGACGCTTTCGGCGGGTTCGAGCAGCGCCCAGGAGAAGATCCCGACGCTGACCATGGTCACGCCTGCCTCGCGCATCAGCCGCATGTCCTCGGCCCAGACCTCCTCGGGCCACTGCTCGGGGTTGTAGTCGCCTCCGTAGGCGATGCCGGGAAGGCGAAGGCGGCGTGCGGTACTCACTGGTGATGCTCCGGGAGGTGTAGGGGAGGGGGCGTGTGGGTGTGTCAGCCCTTGTTGGCGCCGAGCGTGAGTCCGCTGACGAACTGCCTCTGCAGTGCGAAGTACACGACCAGTGTCGGGATCGCGGTGAGCAGGGCG
>NZ_JBIAPU010000033.1:0-135458 GCF_042888465.1 Streptomyces sp. NPDC002888
CCTTGAGGCGGGCCGCGGAAGCACGACACTGACAAGAAGCGGGCGGACCCAACGGCCACTTCATCGGCAGGGGTTCACGGCAGCCGGCCCCGACGATCACCTCACCAACCCGCGCCCACCCTGCGCACCCCAACGGCCGCACATCAACACACCCACCCGCAAGCCCCCTCACCCCCTCAAGCCACCAGCCCCCCGTCCACCACCAAACGCACCCCACCCCCGCCTCCCAGAATCTCCACCCGCACGCCCGTCAGATCCCTCACCCACACGTCAGGGCCGTACGCCCCGGCCCGCTCGCCGATGCCCACCACGCGCATCCCGGCTGCACGGCCCGCTGCGATGCCCGCGCCGGAGTCCTCGAAGACCAGGCAGTCCGCGGGGGCGACGCCCAGTTCGGCGGCGGCCTTGAGGAAGCCCTCGGGGTCGGGCTTGCTGGCGCCGACGGACTCGGCGGTGATGCGGGTCTCGGGGAGGGGGAGGCCGGCGGCGGCCATGCGGGCCGTGGAGAGGGGGGCGTCCGCCGAGGTTACGAGGGCGTGGGGGGCTCCCCGCAGGGAGGACAGGAACTTCTGGGCGCCGGGGATGGCTACCACGCCCTCCATGTCCGCGGTCTCCTCCGCGAGCATGCGGGCGTTGTCCGCGTGGTTCTGCTCCGCCGGACGGTCGGGCAGCAGCAGGGCCATCGAGGCGTGGCCCTGCCTGCCGTGGACGACCTTCATGACCTCGTCGCCGTCCAGCCCCTGCTGCTCGGCCCAGCGTCGCCAGATGCGTTCCACCACGGCGTCGGAATTGACGAGGGTGCCGTCCATGTCGAGCAGGAGGGCGCGGGCGGTGAGCACGGCAGTGGCCGTCATCGGCAGCTCCAAGCACAGGCTCGAGCACCGGCAGCGGCTCAAGCACAGGGGGGAGAAACAAGGCGGCCCCGCCCGCCGGTCAGGGAAAACGGGCGGGAGCCACTTTGTTCCTCCACGGTACAAAATCGGGGCCGTATGCGCCAGAGCCCGGCCCAGCTTCCTGCAACCGTTCACCCACCGTTCAGCTCGGTCACAGCCCGCCCCAGGCCCCACCCCCACCTCACCCGGACACCGCCTCCCAGAGACTCCACACCCCGAGCCCCACCATCAGCACCGCCGCCGCCTTCGTGATCAGCCGCAGCGGCACTCGCCTCATCAGGGCCTTGCCGCCGACGATGCCCAGCCCGGCCACCGCCCACAGCGCCAGCACCGCACCGAGTCCGACGGAGAGCGGATCGTCGTAGCGGGCCGCGAGGTTCGCCGTCATGATCTGGGTGAGGTCACCGAACTCGGCGACCAGGATGAGCATGAATCCGGTGCCGGCGACCTTCCAGAAGGACTGGTTCTCGGGGCTGCGGACGTCCTCCTCGTCCTCGCCCTTCTTCATCAGCAGCACTGCCGCACCCCCGAGGAAGAGCACCCCGGTCAGCGCCTGCACGATCTGCTGGGGCAGCAGCGTCAGTACGCTGCCGGCTGCGACGGCCAGGGCGACGTGCAGGGCGAACGCGGCGGCGACGCCGGCGAAGACGTACGAGGCGCGGTAGCGGGTGCCGAGGACGAGGCCGGCCAGGGCGGTCTTGTCCGGCAGTTCGGCGAGGAAGACGACGCCGAACACGAGCGCCGTCACGGTGAAGCTGATCAAGGGTCCTCAATCGGTCGGGGGCCGCCCCACCGAGAGTGCTGAACCTTCGCGACACGACACCTCGGCACGGCAGCACACACGGCGCCCGTGCCGTACGACACGGGCGTGCACTGCTTGCCGAAGGTCTCGCTGGCCGACCTCATGACCGAGGTCCGCCTCCGGGCGCCGGCTCAGACTGGCTGAGCAGTATGTCGACGGTCCGGCGAAGAGCTACTCCCCTTCAACTCCGTCCACCATACGTGACCCCTCGGGGAACTCCCCACCCCCACACTCTTGTCGTGTCATGTTCACGTCACTAACTTCTAACCTGCCCCACACCCCACGGCAACACGGCGCCGCGAGCATTCCCTCGCCCGCACCCCAACGCCGCCCCACCCCAACGGAGTTCGCATGTCGAAGTTCTACGCGCGTCGACGCCTGAGCATACTCTCCGCCCTCACCGGCCTCATAGCCTCCGTCGCCCTCTTCAACTCCCCGACCGCCTCCGCCGCCCTCCCCACGCCGGTCAGCGCCGCCACCGCCCGCGGGTACCTGGCCTCCCTCACCGTGGCCACCGAGGACCGCACCGGCTACGACCGCGACCTCTTCCCGCACTGGATCACCATCAGCGGCAGCTGCAACACCCGCGAGACGGTCCTCAAGCGCGACGGCTCGGGCGTCGTCACCGACTCCTCCTGCGCCTCCACCAGCGGCAGCTGGTACTCCCAGTACGACGGCGCGACCTGGACCGCCGCCTCCGACCTCGACATCGACCACCTCGTCCCGCTCGCCGAGGCCTGGGACTCCGGCGCGAGTGACTGGACCACCTCGCAGCGCCAGGCCTTCGCCAACGACCTGACCCGCCCGCAGCTCATCGCCGTCACGGACAACGTCAACCAGGCCAAGGGCGACCAGGACCCGGCCACCTGGATGCCGTCGCGCACGGCCTACCGCTGCACCTACGTCCGCGCCTGGGTCCAGGTGAAGTACTACTACGACCTGTCCGTGGACTCCGCCGAGAAGAGCGCGCTGACCAGCTACCTCGCGAACTGCTGATCCGCGTGAACTGCTGAGCGCAGGGATCTCCCCGTTCTCCTCCGTCGCTGCGTACCGTACGGGGCGACACAGGAGGCTTCGCCTCCGGGGCGCGCCCCGGAGGCGAAGCCGACCACTGACGAGGGCGGGCGATACCGTGGCCGAACTGCGCCTGGGACCACTGCTGAGATACGTCGACGGCTCGTCCGCGACCGTCTGGGTCGAGACGAGCCGTCCGTGCACCGCCGAGGTGCACTGCGCCGACGGCGGCCGCGGCGCGGCCCACACCTTCCAGATCGCGGGGCACCACTACGCCCTCATCCCGGTGACCGGACTCACACCGGGCGCCTCGGCCTCGTACGAGGTCGTGCTCGACGGCGCCCGTGTCTGGCCCCTGCCCGACTCCCCCTTCCCGCCCTCCGTGATCAGGACCCCGGCCGACGGCGACGGCGAGGCGGTGCGGGTGATGTTCGGCTCGTGCCGCTGGGCCGCGCCGCCCGCCGACGGGCACGACCCGGTCGGCCCGGACGCCCTGGACACGCTGGCGACCCGGATCGCCGCCGACCCGGAGGGCGAGCGGCCCGACGTGCTGCTCCTGCTGGGCGACCAGGTGTACGCCGACGAGACCTCCGACGCCACGCAGCGCTGGCTGGCCGCCCGGCGCGACCTCGACGAGCCCCCGGGGACCGGCGTGGCGGACTACGAGGAGTACACCCGGCTCTACTACGAGTCCTGGCTCGACCCCGAGGTCCGCTGGCTGCTGTCCACGGTGCCGACCTGCATGATCTTCGACGACCACGACGTCATAGACGACTGGAACACCTCCGCCTCCTGGGTCGCTGACATGCGGGCCACGTCCTGGTGGCGCGAGCGGCTGCTGAGCGGGCTGATGTCGTACTGGGTGCACCAGCACATCGGCAACCTCCCGCCCGCCGAACTCGCCGCCGACCCGCTCTACTCCGCCGTGCGCGAGAGCCCCGACGGCACCGACGCCCTGCGCGCCTTCGCCGCCGAGGCCGACGTGGACCCGACGACCGTGCGCTGGAGCTACCGGCGTGACTTCGGGCGCGTGCGGCTGATGATGGTGGACTCACGTGCGGCCCGGGTCCTGGAGGAGGACGGCCGGTCGATGCTCGACCCGGGCGAGGCCGAATGGCTGCGCGCGCAGGCACTGGAGGACCGGAGCAGCTACGACCACCTGCTCATCGGCACCTCCCTGCCCTGGCTGTTGCCGCAGCTCGTGCACGACGCGGAGGCGTGGAGTGCGGCGCTGAGCCGGGGTGTGCGGGGTCGGCGCTGGGCGCGCTGGGGGGAGAAGCTGCGCCGGGCGGCGGACCTGGAGCACTGGGCGGCTTTCCCGGCGTCCTTCGCCTCGCTGGCGCGGCTGATCGCGGACGCCGGGTCGGGTCCTGAGGCGCCGGCGACGGTGCTCGTGCTGTCGGGGGACGTGCACCACGCCTATGTGGCCGAGCCGCACTGGCTCGCGCGAGGGCCCGAGGCGCGGGTGCTCCAGCTGACCTGCTCCCCCGTCCACAACTCCATCCCGCTGTCGATAAGGCTCGGCTTCCGCTTCGGCTGGAGCGCGCCGGCCCGTGCCCTCGGACGCCTCTTCGCCCGGCACGGGCGTTGTGAGCGGCCGCCGGTCGACTGGCGGAAGACGGGCGGGCCCTGGTTCGGCAACCAGCTCATGACGCTGACGGTGCGCGGGCGTTCGGCGCGGTTGCGGCTGGAGCAGGCGCGGGCGAACGGGACGCTCGAGACCGTGGAGGAGTCCACCCTGTCCTCCTCATGAGGCTGTATGAGGCGCATGAGGCTGTATGAGGCGTATGAGCCCGTATGAGGCACATGAGGCCGTATGAGGCTGTATGAGGCCGATGACCGCAGCAGGCCGTATGAGGCGCATGCGGAGACGTGAGGCCGCTTGAGGCCACATAAGGCCGTATGTGGGACAACTGGGGCACGTGGGGTGTGCGTTGGCTTCCGTGACGCCCGAGGGCATGATGAGGCGGACCGTCCGCTTCCTCCGGGCGGTCCCCTCCACTGCGCCCCACACGCCCGGGAGACCCCCCTTTGTCTGCAGCGAACGCGGAAACAGCGAACGCGGAAGCGGAAACGGTGGCGGTCTCCGTCGCCCTCGTCGGCGCCGGCCCGCGCGGCACCAGTGTCCTGGAGCGCCTGATCGCCTCCGTGCCGGAGTTCCTGCCGCCGGGTGCGCGGCTGACGGTCCATGTGGTCGACCCGGCGCCGCCGGGCCCGGGCCGGGTGTGGCGCACGGCGCAGTCGCGGGAGCTGCTGATGAACACGGTGGCCTGCCAGGTGACCCTGTTCACCGACGACAGCGTGGACTGCTCGGGCCCGATCCGCCCGGGGCCGAGCCTGCACGAGTGGGCGGCCGGCGAGCTGACCCCGGACGACTACCCGACCCGCGCCGACTACGGCCGTTACCTGGAGTGGGTGTTCGCGCGGGTGGTGCGTGAGGCGCCGCCCGCGGTGCGCGTGGAGACGCACGCGGCCCGGGCGGTACGGCTCGACGACGCCCCGGACGGCCGGCAGGTCCTGACGCTCGACGACGGGCGCGTGCTGGCGGGGCTGTCCGCGGTGGTTCTCGCCCAGGGGCACCTCCCGGTGGTCGCGGACGCGGCCGAGCGGCGCCTCGCGGCCCACGCCGAGCGCCACGGGCTGCGCCACATACCGCCCGCCAACCCGGCCGACCTCGACCTGTCCCAGCTCGCACCCGGCGAACCGGTGCTGTTGCGCGGCCTGGGCCTCAACTTCTTCGACCACGTGGCCCTGTTGACGACGGGCCGCGGCGGCCGTTTCGTACGCGACCACCGCGGCCCGCGCTACCTGCCCTCCGGCCGGGAGCCGCGTCTGTACGCCGGTTCGCGGCGCGGCATCCCGTACCAGGCCCGCGGCGACAACGCGAAGGGGCCGTACGGCCGGCATGCCCCGCTCGTCCTCACCCCGGAGGTGATCGCGGACTTCCGCAAGCGCGCGGACTCCGGGGAGGCCCCGGACTTCCTGGCGGAGATATGGCCGTTGGTGGCGAAGGAGGTGGAGACGGTGTACTACGCGGCCCTGACCGGGCGGCCGGAGTTCGCGGAGCGTTTCCTCGCCGTCCCGCACGGCGGCCCCGAGGAGGCCCTCGTACTGGAGGAGTTCGGGATCCGGGACGCCGATCACTGGTGCTGGGAGCGGGTCTCGCGGCCGTATCCGGAAGGGGAGTTCGCGGACCCGGCGCGGTGGCGGGAGTGGCTGCTCGGGCATCTGCGGGTGGACGCGGCGCAGGCGGCCCTCGGCAATGTGCGCGGCCCGTCCAAGGCAGCCCTGGACGTTCTGCGCGACCTGCGCAACGAACTGCGGCTGATCGTCGACCACGGCGGCCTGAGCGGCGCGTCCCGGCGTGAGCACCTGGACGGCTGGTACACCCCGCTCAACGCCTTCCTGTCCATCGGCCCGCCCCGACGGCGCGTCGAGGAGTTGGTCGCGCTGGTGGAGGCGGGCGTGGTGGAGGTGCTCGGGCCCGGCCTCGACGTGCGGGAGGAGGAAGGGGCCTGGGTGGCGCACTCGCCCGTCGTGCGGGGCTCTCGGGTGCGTGTGACGACCCTCATAGAGGCCCGGCTCCCGGAGCCGGGCCTGCGCCGCACCGCCGACGAGCTCCTCGCCCGGCTGCTGGGGAGCGGGCAGTGCCGCCCGCACACGGTCGACGGTTACGAAACGGGAGGGGTCGATGTGACCGCACGCCCGTATCATCTGATTGACCGTCAGGGGAAGCCCCACGCAAGGCGGTTCGCCTTCGGAGTGCCCACGGAGGGCGTGCACTGGGTGACCGCGGCAGGTGCTCGGCCAGGGGTGGATTCGGTCACACTTTCGGACGCGGATGCGGTGGCGAGAGCCGTTCTACGTGCGGGCGTAACACAAATGGAACGTCAAACGGAAGCCAAACCATGGCCAAAAGTTGAACTTGCAAGCATTGATTAGGCACACCTAGCCTGGGTCTCTCGTTCGGTACCGCCGCCCCCACCGGCCGGTCCAGTCCCCGACCGGCCAGAACGAAACCGAAGGAGTGTCCCCACATGTCCGCTCGTCTCAACAGGGCGCAGCCGTACGCGATCGGCCTGTTCCGTATCGTCGTCGGCCTGCTCTTCGCCTGCCACGGAGCCGCCTCGCTCTTCGGAGTCCTGGGCGGAGCCGTCGGCTCCAACGGCGGCACGATAGAGGCCGGCACCTGGCCCGGCTGGTACGCGGCCGCGATACAGCTCGTCTGCGGCAGCCTCGTGCTGCTCGGACTCGGCACCCGTGCCGCCGCGTTCCTCGCCTCGGGCTCGATGGCGTACGCGTACTTCAAGGTCCACCAGCCGGGCGCACTGTGGCCGATGGAGAACGGCGGCGAGGCCTCGGCGATGTTCTGCTGGGCCTTCCTGCTGCTGGTCTTCACCGGCTCCGGCGCCCTCGGCCTGGACCAGTTCTTCTCCCGGCGCACGTCCGAGGAGCAGCAGCCGGCGGCCGAGCGCTCGCCGGTGACGGCCTGATCCGTCCGCACAAACGCGAAGGCGCCCTTCCCGCACCGACGGGGAGGGCGCCTTCGCGTACGTACCGGTGAACCTGCTGTGCCGAACACACGAGCCCCCGGTGAATGTCCTGTCACACCCCCGGCGTACGCTGAATGGCTGTCATTGGCCGCCCCTGCCGCTCCCTCGCGACATCGCGGCACGGTCGGGCCACACGGGGGAGACAACGGGGAGAGAGCAGTGCTGGAGAGTGTGGGGTCGCTGACCGGCAGCCCATGGATCTACGCGATGGTGGCACTTTCGGTGCTGCTCGACGTGTTCCTGCCGGTCCTACCGAGCGGCGTCCTTGTGATCGCGGCGGCGACAGCGGCGGCAGCGGGTTCGGCGACGGGGCAGATGACCCACGCGGTCCCCGACATCCTGGTGCTCACGTTCTGCGCGGCCTCGGCATCCGTTCTCGGCGACCTGGTGGCCTACCGGCTCGCCCGGCGGGGCGGCGCGCGACTGGACCGGGCGATCTCCCGCTCCCGCCGGCTGACCACCGCGCAGGAACGTCTCGGCGCCGCCCTCGCCCACGGTGGCGGCGCGCTGGTCGTGCTGGCCCGCTTCGCGCCCGCCGGCCGCTCCGTCGTCTCCCTCATCGCCGGCGCCGCCCAGCGCCGCGCCCGCGACTTCGTGCCCTGGTCCGCGCTGGCCGGCCTCTCCTGGGCCACGTACAGCGTCGCCCTCGGCTACTTCGGCGCACAGTGGCTCGGCACGACGTGGCTGGCAACGGGCGTGTCCCTGCTGGCGCTCTTCGGGGCGGGCGCGGGGGCGACGTACGTGATGGGCAGGCAGCAGCCGGCGTAGGCCGGAGGCGGGGCGGTCCGTGGCCGCTCGGCCCGCGTAGGCGCGGGGAGCGTGCCCATGACTGGCCCAGCCCACGCAGGCCCCGCAGCGCTGGCGGACCGTGCCCATCGCCCGGCTCGGCCCGCGTAGGCGCGCGTAGGTGGCTGGGCGTGCCCGTGGGCCGCTCGGCCCAGGCAGGCCCGTAGCGGCGGAGGGGCCTGGCCGTGGCTCCGTTCGCTCAGACCGGCTGGCGGGCGGCCTGGCCCCGGATCTCCAGTCCGTCGAGCAGTTCCGCCGTGGCCTCGGCGATGGCGTCGACGGCACGTTCGAACACCTCCCGGTTGTGCTCGGCGGGCGCCCGGAAGCCGGAGACCTTGCGCACGTACTGGAGGGCTGCGGCCCGGATCTCGTCCTGTGTGGCCTCCTCGGGCAGGACGGGCGGACGGAGCGTCTTGATGCTTCGGCACATGCTCCCAGTGTCGCCGAAACCGCCCTCCGCTCACACAGAAGTGTGATGATCATCCCGAGGCGGCCACCGTTCGGGGCCGACCGACGAGAGGACATCACCGCATCATGGCGAACGACGTATCGACCGTGGCCGTCCTGGGCCCCGGCGGCGTGGGCGGCCTGCTCGCCGCGCTCCTGGCACGCACCGGCCACCGCGTGATCTGCCTGGCCGGCGAGAAGACGGCGCACACGCTCCGCACCGGCGGCATCCGCGTCCGCAGCACCGTCTTCGGCGACTTCACCGCCCGCGTCGAGGCGGACACCGAGCTGCGCGAACCGGTCGACGCCTGCCTGGTCGCCGTCAAGCACACCACCCTCGACGCCGCCCTGACCCGCGTCGCGCCCGAGGCCCTCGGCGACGGCCTGCTCGTACCGTTCCTGAACGGTGTCGAGCACCCGGCGACCCTGCGCAACCGCTACCGCCCCGACCGTGTCGCGCCCAGTGTCATCCGGGTCGAGTCCACGCGGGTCGAGCCCGGAGTGATCGAACACGCCAGCCCGTTCGTCGAGGTCGACCTGGCCGGAGACCCGGTCCCGCGCACCCGCCTCGACGCCCTCGCGCAGGCCCTCGCGTCGGCGGGACCGACCACGCGTGTCCTGGACGACGAGGCGTCGGCGCTGTGGGCGAAGATGTCGTTCCTCGCCCCGTTCGCCCTGCTCACCACGCGCCACGGGCTGCCCATGGGCGACGTACGCACCGCCCGCCGCGCGGAGTTGACCGCGCTGGTCGAGGAGACGGCCGCCGTCAGCCGCGCCTGCGGCGGCCCGGCGGAACCGGCACAGGCCCTCGCCCGCTACGACGCCTTCCCGCCCGGGACGAAGTCGTCGATGCAGCGCGACGCCGAGGCGGGACGCCCCCTCGAACTCGACGCGATCGGCGGAGCGTTGCTGCGGGCGGCCGAGCGGCATGGCGTCGAGGTGCCCGTAACGGCCCGGCTGGTACGGGAGTTGAGGGAATCCGGTCACTGACCGGACGGGACTCCCGGCCGCGGCACCACACCGAACCGGCAGCGGGCAGGTGCTGTGCCACCTGCCCAGACCGGCGGGCGGACCGTATCGCCCCGAAATGACACCTCCCCAGCAACTCGCCACCCAAAATCGAACAGGCGTAGCATTGTGCTGTGGCTAAGACCTATGAGTTTCCGAGCGACCTGCGCGCCGGCCAGGAGGAGCTGCATCAGGTCCGGGCCGAGCTGTCGGTCCTGCTGAAGCGGCTCCCCTGGTCGGTCGAGCCGCTGGACGCGTTCAGCGACGACAACGGCTGGCGCAAGGTGGAGCGCCCCGCCTCCCCCGGCTGGACGGCCGACGAACAGGCCGAGGTGGAGAAGCTCCGGCAACGGGAACACGAGCTCGCGGTGTTCGTGAGCTGCCACCGCTTCTGGTCCGAGGTCGCCGCGGCGGAACGGGTGGAGGCCCGCATGCAGCTGAAGCACGCGCACGAGATCCCGGCCGAGGAGGAGGACCAGGGCTAGGAGCCCGTGTCCCCGACATGCGAGAGGGCCCCCGTGTCTCCACGGGGGCCCTCTCGTACTCCTGGTGGGCGCGGACGGTTTCGAACCGCCGACATCCTGCTTGTAAGGCAGGCGCTCTACCCCTGAGCTACGCACCCAGGACGAGTCGACAGCCTACCCTGCCGCAGGCACTGCCCCGCAAACCCGTATCCCGCGCCCTTGTCCCCCGTGTGGGCAGGGGGTTAACCCCACCTCGGATCCGGGAGTGCGCCGGATCCCGGGCGGGGCCCCGGCTCCCTACGGTCATAGGGCAGGCGCAGCTCGCGCCGTCCGTCCCAGGGGGAGACACCATGTCCCGTACCGTTGCCGCCCGCACCGCGCTCGCCGCCGGAGCCGTCGTGGCCCTCGTCGCGACCGCCACCGCCTGCGGGGCCTCCGCCGCGGACGACAAGGAACCCGAGCACCGGTCCTTCGCGCTGGCGGGGCGCACTCTCACCGTCGACTCCGACGACTCCGCGCTCGAGATCGTCTCGGCGGACTCGAACAAGGCGGGCCGTGTCGAGGTCACCCGCTGGTTCGAGGGGTCGGTGGTCGTGGGCAAGGAGCCGAAGGTCACCTGGTCCTTCGAGGACGACCGGCTCACCCTGCGCCTGAAGTGCTCCGGCGTGGTCGTCGACTGCGCGGCCAAGCACCGCATCGAGGTGCCGCGGGGTGTCGCCGTACGGGTCGAGGACAAGGACGGGAGTGTGCGGGCGCGCGGGTTCAAGGACGCGCTGAACATTCGCACGGGGGACGGTTCCGTGCACGTCAGCGACACCTCGGGGACGCTGGAGCTGAGGACCGACGACGGCTCCGTGCGGGTCACCGACTCCTCCGGTGCCCTGAAGGTGCGTACCGGCGACGGCTCCGTGCGCGCCGACGTCTCCTCGCGGCGGGTGAGCACGCGCACCGGCGACGGCTCGGCGCACCTCGAACTGAGCGCCGTACCGGAGCGGGTGGAGTCCCGCAGCGGCGACGGGTCCGTGACGATCGCGCTGCCCTCGGCGACGTACCGCGTCACGACGGAGACCGGCGACGGGGGGGTCGACGTGTCCGTGCCGCGGGACGCCTCCAGCTCGCACGTGGTGTCCGCGCGGACCGGCGACGGCAAAGTCACGGTGCGGACCGCGAACTAACCGGCCCGTGTGTTCGTCCTTACACGGTGGGAGAATGACACCGGGCAGGGCGAATCACAGCACGGGAGAGGGATGTGACGGCGACACCTTCGCAGTCGTACTCGCCGTCGGTGCCGCGCGCGCACAGATCCGCGCTGCGGGACACCCTCACCCTGGTCGGCCTGCCGCTGCTCGCCGCGCTCGCGCTGCCCGCCGCGTTCGCCGGCGGCGGCACCCGGCGGTGGTTCGGCGGGCGGGCGGAGAGCCAGCGGGCGGAGGCGCAGGCCGCGAAGGACGCCGCCGCGGCCGCGTTCTACGAGCTGGACACCGCCCAGCGGGACCTCAGGATCTCGATCGAGACGATCACGGCGGTCGACGACTCCCCGGCCGCCCGGCGCGCGGTCGCCGACTTCCAGGCGATCAGCGGCCGCATCGACGAGGCCAGCCACCAGTACATCAGCGCCGTCGACGCCCACGACCTCGACCGGGACGACCTGGAGGCCTCGGCGGCGGCGCAGGCGCGCACCGCGCTGACGAAGGCGAAGGACGAGCTGGGCCGGGTCAAGGGGGAGCTGGACCGCTTCACCGACGGGCTGGGGCCGCTGCTCGGCAAGGCGGAGACCCAGCTGGCCCGCCTCGCGCCGGCCGTCGAGCGGGCCCGGCAGGCACTCCTTGCCGCCTCGAACGCCCTGGACGCGGTACGGGGCTCGGGGCTGCGGGCGGACGACCTCGCGGCCCGGCTCGCCGCGCTCTCGCCGGAGCTGACGAAGCTGAACCAGGGCGCCGGGCAGCACGGCGTGCCGCAGACGCTGGAGCGTGCCGAGCGGGTCGCGCGGGACGCCGAGGCGATCCGTGTGGAGGCCGAGCGGCTGCCGGAGAAGGCCGCGGAGATCGACCACCGGCTGGTGTCGCTGCGCACCCGCGCGCAGGGGCTGACGACGCGTGCCGGGCAGGTGGAACCGGTGCTCAGCGACCTGCGGCGGCGGTTCACCGCGGCGTGCTGGCAGGACCTCCAGCATGTGCCGGAGCAGGCCGCCGATCACGTACGGCAGGCCGAGGGGAAGCTGACCGAGGCGCAGACCGCGCGGGACGCCCAGCGCTGGCCGGACGCGACGGCGCTGCTGTCGACGGTGCGGGCGCTGCTGAACACCACCGACGAGGCGGTGTCGGCGGCCGGTGAGCGGCTGACGCGGCTGAACGCCGTGCAGAAGGATCCGCAGCAGGAGATCGAGCGGACACGGTTCGCGATCCGGGACGCGCAGCGGCTGGCCATGGCGGGCCGCAACACGCCCGATCCTCGGGACGCCCGGCCGCTGGACGACGCGGTGGGGCGGCTGGAGCGGGCGATCGCCGGCCTGGAGGGCCGCCACCCCGACTACTGGCACTTCCTGACCGAGACGGAAGCCGTGCGGCACACGGTGGCGGACGTGGTGACGCGGATCCGGGAGGAGCGCGGGGGCGGTCACTGAGCGGCCGTTGGCCCGCTGTATCGCCCGCTGTGCCGCGCTGTGTATCCCCCAGTCTCGCCCTCCGTCTCGCCCTCCGTCGCCCGTCCTGTTGCCCGTCGGGGCGTGGCGGGCGGATATTGAAGGGGACGGACGTACGGCCTCCGCTCGCACCCAAGGGAGGCGGACATGGCCACGCACGTACAGCGCTCGGGGTCGCGCAGGCGGATCAACTTCGACGAGCACCTTCCCGTCGACCACCGCCTGAACCTGGTCTACCGGATCGGCGCGGGCCTGATGGGTCTGGCGCTGGTCGTCTTCGGCGTCTTCGGTGTCGTCGACAACATCGGCTTCTTCGACACCGGCGGGGACACCCTCTGGAGCCTGAACACCAACGGCGCGCTCAGCTGGCTGTCGATCGGCGTGGGGCTGCTGCTCTTCGTCGGCATGGTGATCGGCGGGAACTTCGCGTCGACGCTGAACATGGCGCTCGGCGTCCTGTTCATCCTCAACGGATTCCTGTTCCTCGGCCTGCTGGAGACGGACTACAACTTCCTGGCCTTCGAGATCCAGAACGTCATGTTCACCTTCGTCGCCGGCATCCTGCTCATGGTCTTCGGGATGTACGGCAGGGTCGGCTCGGCCCTGCCGCACGACAACCCCTACTGGCGGGCCCGCAACCCCGGACTGGCCGAGGAGCGGGACCGCCAGCGCGAACTACGGGAGCACTGGCCCCCGCACGATCAGGATCAGGGTCCGGATCAGGTGCGGTAGGCGTAGTAGTACGCGGTCGGGTACGACGCGACGAGGCTCGCCACCGACCTGCGCAGGGTGTTGTTGGAGTGGTACGTCACGTAGGGCACGCCGCCGCTCTTGTACGTGACGATCATCGTGTGGTCCTTGGACCCGTCGCGGTCGAAGTCCATCTGGAGGACGTCGCCGACCTCGAGCTGGTAGACGTTGGCGAGCGGCTTGGTGCGCTTGGAGTTCTGGGCGTACCAGGACCACTCGTTGACGCCGACGAACGAGTCCGAGTGGATCTCCTTGTTGCCGAACCACTTGGTGTAGTCGTACACGTAGCCCGGCTCGTGCTTCCAGCCGCCCGCCTTCAGGGACTGGCTGACGAAGTTGGTGCAGTCGCCGCCGGCGCCGTGGCCGTTGAAGTCCGGGTAGTCCTTGTTGTAGACGTTCCAGTACTTCTCGGCGTAGGTCGCCATCGCCTTGTAGTTGTAGGCGGTGCCGGTCTTCGGGGCGGCGGCCGGGTTGCGGGTGGTCGCCGCGCGCGGGGCGTTGGGCATGGGGTTGTCGGGGGCGGGAGCGGGCGCCTTGACCGACTTCGGCTGGGAGAGCGTGTTCACCGCGAGGCCGGCCTGGTCGGTGTCCCGGACGCTGGTGAGCTGCCAGTTGCCCTGGCTGTCGGCCTTGAAGGTCAGCTCGTGCTGCGCCTGGAAGCCGGTGGTCTTCGGCGCGTTGCCGCGGGCCTTGGCGTAGGTCAGGGTCGTGGTCTCGGTGACCGCTGCCTTCGCCGTACGGCCCGTCACGCGCGTGGCGTTCAGGGTGACGGTGGTGGCGGCCTTGCTGTACTTCTCGCCGGCCTTCGCGAGCTTGTCCTTGCGCTGCTCCAGCGAGGACAGGGTGGCGTCCTCGGTGCGGGCGGTGCCCTTGGACAGCTTGACGTCGCCGGAGAAGCCGTCGGTCAGCGGCTTGGAGCGGTCACCCTGCCCGCCGGCGACCAGGGCGTCGGTGCGGTCGGTGAAGACCGCGTCCGCCAGCCGCTGGAAGGTGGCCTTGGTCTTCGCGTCGACCGTGGGGTCGTCGACGACGGCCGCTCCCGCGGACCAGTTGGGCAGCAGCGCCACTCCGGCGACCACGGAGGTGGCTGCCGCGCCGAGTATGGAGGCGCGGCGGCGCGTACGGCTCAATTTCCTTGACTTCACTGATGTTTCCCCTCTTGCCCCGGCGGAGGGATGGCCGGGAAGGGCATCTTTGCATGGCGTGTGTGGGCCTTGTGAAGAGGGATGCCTTTGTGAGCCCAGGAAGTTACTGGAACGTCACGTGTCACTTCACGACGGTCGACCAGTCCGGGCCCTGCGCGGGGTCCAGTGTGCGCAGTTCCTGCAGAGTTGAGGGCTTCTGCACGTCGAGCCAGCCGCTCAGCTCCTTGAAGGAGACGCACTTGACGTCCTTCTTGGTGCAGACGTTCTTGATGACCTCGTCGACGGCGTTCATGTAGATGCCGCCGTTCCAGTTCTCGAAGTGGTTACCGATGAACAGGGGTGCCCGGCTGCCGTAGTACACGCGGTTGAAGCCGGCCATGTACGCGTCGACGGTCTCCCTCTCCCACTGCGGGTAGTTGACCGGCGGGCCCTCGGTCTGGCCGTCGGACTGGTTGTAGAGGAAGTTGAAGTCCATGGACAGGCCCTGGTAGTCGCCGCCCTCGTACGGGAGCAGCTGGAGCGGGAAGTCCCAGACGCCGTTCTTCTTGGTCGGCCATATCTGGTAGTCGCCCGAGGAGCTGGCGTCGTAGCGCCAGCCGTAGTCCTTGATGGCCTTCAGCAGGTTCTTCTGGCCCTCCAGGCAGGGCGCGCGGCCGCCGGTGACCTCCTTCTTGAAGTCGAAGGGCAGCGCGTCGATGTCCTTGAAGCCGGTGTTGGTCTTCCACTTCTCGACGAAGTCGTAGAACTGGTCGATCTCGCTCTTCCACTCCTCGACGCTCCAGTCGTCGCCGCCCTTGGCGCCGCAGAAGTGGCCGTTGAAGTGGGTGCCGATCTCGTTGCCGTCCTTCCACGCCTTGCCGAGCTGCTCCAGCGTGGTGCGTATGTGGTCGTCGGTGGCGAAGCTGATGGCCGCGGAGCCCTTGGGGTGCTGCGGGGGCGAGTAGAGGTCCTTCTTGCTCTTGGGCAGCAGGTAGATGCCCGTGAGGAAGAAGGTCATGTGGGCGTTGTAGTCCTTCGCCATCTTCCGGTAGTGCTGGAAGAGCTCGTCGTCGCCCGCGAGCGCGCCGTCCCAGGAGAACACGACGAACTGGGGCGGCTTCTCCCCCGGCTTGAGCGGCTCCGCCTTCAACTGCCCTGTCTGTGGGCCCGTGTAGGACGTGGAGCCGTCACCGAGGATCTTCGTCTTGCCGTCCCACTCGGGTTCCACCCGGTTCGTGCCGGCGGACCCCTTCGTGGCGCCGCCGCGCCCCCCGGAGGACGCGGTCGGCGCGGTGTTGTCCGAGCGGGTCAGGGCGAGGTAGCCCGCGACCAGGGACGCGGCGACGAGGAGGACCGCCAGGCCCAGGATCTGCGGAGGGGCACTCCGGCGGGGTGCCCTGGCTTTTCGGCGGCGGCCCGACGGTGAGTTCATGTGCGGCTCATTCTGCGAGGAAGTGGGGGGTTGCGGTGCCCGGCCACCGGATCAGCCGAGCGGACTCATGGCACGTGACCAGATGCCGTACGGGACGTTGTCGGCGGAGGTGCCGGCGATGCCCTCGAGCGGCAGTGGTTCGAGGCTCTTGGTGAGGTCGATGCGGTAGACGACGACGGCGGTGGACACGGACTTGGCGGTGCCGACGTACCAGGATGCGGTGTCCTTGTCGTTGGTGCCCGCCTTCCCGGCCACCGCCGCCTCCCCGGCCGTCGCCGCCGAGGCGGGCGCCGCGTCCGGGTGGGCGTTGCGGAAGGAGTCGGTGAGCGCCGAGATGACCTCATCGGCCACGTCGGCGCCGACCGCGCGCTTCGCGGTGGGCCTGGCCAGCGGCACCGCGGAGCCGTTGTGGGTGATGCGGCGCACCGAGTACGGCTCGGTGTGCCGGCCGTCGGCGACGAACGTGGCGTAGCCGCCGGCCATACGGATCGCGCTCGGCGTGGAGCTGCCCAGGGACAGCGCGGGTACCTGCGGTCCCAGGCTGGAGGGAAGCAGACCGACCGCCTCGGCGGTCTCCTTGACCTTGTCCAGGCCGGTGTCCATGCCGAGCTGCATGAACGGTGTGTTCACGGACAGGGCGAGCGCCCGGTGCAGACTGATCTGCCCGTAGGACTCCTTGTCGTCGTTGTGCGCGGCGACCTTGTCGCCGTTGCGGTCCCAGTAGGGCCCCTCCGGTGTGGTGACCAGCACGCCGTCGTTGCCGTCGTAGATGCTCTCCCCGGAGATCTCCTGGCGGGGCGCGTCGCGCTCCTTGACGACGCCGTGTTCCAGTCCGGCCGCGTACACGAACGGCAGGAAGGCGCTGCCGGCCGGGACCGTGGTCGCGTTGGACTCGTTGTAGCCCTGCGTACGGTGGTCGGGGCCGCCGTAGACGGCGAGGATCCGGCCGTCGGTGGCCACCGAGGCGGCGCCGAAGTGCGCGGCCTTGGCGTTCTTCGGGTCGTCCTTCAGCGCCTGCTTGCGGGCCTTGGTCACGGCGTCGGTGAGCGAGGTCTCCCGCTTGCGGTCGAACGTCGTGTAGATCTGGTAGCCGCCCAGGTCCCACTCCTTGTCGGAGATGTTCGCGGCCTTCTTGGCGTACTGCACGGCGAGTTCCACGAGGTAGTCGGTCTGCTCACCGGTGTCGTAGAGCGGGTTGCTCTTCAGGGGCTCGGGGAACTTCGTGTACTTGGCCCGCTCGGCCTTCGACAGTTTGCCGATCTCGACCATCCGGTCCAGGGTCCAGGACCAGCGTTCGACGGCCCGGTCGCGGTTGGCGCTGTTCAGGGTCGGGTCGTAGAGGCCGGCGCCCTTGAGGAGGGAGGCGAGGAAGGCGGCCTCGCTGGCGTTGAGGTCGCTGACGTCCTTGCCGTAGTAGGCCTGGGCGGCGCGCTGGATGCCGTAGGTGCCGCGGCCGAACCAGCTGGTGTTGAGGTAGCCCTCGAGGATCTCGTCCTTGCTCATCTGGTTGTCGAGCTTGAGGGAGATCATCGCCTCGGTGAACTTGCGGCTGAGCGTCTGGTTCTGGTTCAGGTAGACGTTCTTGACGTACTGCTGGGTGATGGTGGAGCCGCCCTGGGTGTCGCCCTGGCCGAGGGTGCGGAACAGGGCGCGGGAGATGCCCTTGAAGGAGATGCCGGGGTCGCTGTAGAAGCTCGCGTTCTCGGCCGCGAGCACCGCCCAGCGGACGTCCTCGGGTATGTCCTTCAGCGGCATGGCCTGGCGCTGGACCCATCCGGTGCGGGCCATGGGTGTGCCGTCGGCCCAGAAGTACACGTTGTCCTGCTGGGTGGCGTAGGAGTTGATGTTGTCCGGTATGTCGGTGGCCGCGTAGGCGACGACCAGGAGGAGGGTGCTCAGGCCCATCGAGGCCAGCACTCCGCCCACCGACTGCCGCCAGGAGGGTATCCAGCGCCGCCAGCCCGTGCGTCCGGGCCGCGGGTACTGGGGCCGCAGGCGGCGCACGTAGGGCAGGGCGCGGGCGAGGAGGGGGGCGAGGAAGGCCGTGAGGGGGGCCAGCCGGAGGCGGACTGCGGTGACGAGCCGGGAGAGAGGGGAAGGGCGGGGCGCCTTACGGGATTTGCGCTTGCTCGATATAGGAGGTTTGTCCCGGATTTCGGGTATGCCTATACCCTCCGGAGGCACCCGCAGCTGCATGGTCTCGTCCGCCGGGGGAACGGCAGGGACCTTCAACTGCATGGTGAGTTCGGGCTCATGGGACTCCCCCTGGGGCTCCCCCCTCTGCCCCGCCTGGGTCACGACGTGTCTCCCTCCGCACTTCGATGTTGCTCGCGCAGGTAAGACGTACTAAGTCGTACGTGGGTTGTAGACGCAGCGGTCACGCACTGGTCTGTACGGACTCGGCTGCGGACCCCCACTTCCCCCGACCTTCCGGTTGCGGTTCCTCGCGGCACTAACAAATTACCAGCGATCTTCGCAATTTCTCCTCACAAGTATCGGACAGAAGCGAACACTGCTGAACCACGGGTTCCGGTGGTACCGGCAAACACCGGTTAACCTCTGCTCATGCCTCGCTACGAGTACCGCTGCCGTACGTGCGGTGACACCTTCGAACTGAACCGTCCGATGGCGGAGTCCGCCGCTCCCGCCGCCTGCCCCGCGGGCCATGACGACACGGTGAAGCTCCTGTCGACGGTCGCGGTCGGCGGCACCGCGTCGTCACCGGCGGCCGCCCCCGCGCCCCGCGCGGGCGGCGGGGGCGGCGGGGGCGGGTGCTGCGGTGGGGGCTGCTGTGGCTGACACCCACCGCCGCTGCGGCTGACACCCTGGTGCGGCTGAGGCCTACCGGGGCGCGCTCGACGCCTTCAGGAACTCGCGCAGGATGCGCTCCCCGGCCAGCACGCCCCGCTCCGGCAGCGCGCTGATCGCGGGGGCCGTCCAGCCGCTGTCGGCCAGCTCGCCGTGCCCGGGGCGCCAGCCCCGGTCCGCCACGAGCAGCAGGTCCGCGTCGAGCAGCGAGTCACCGGCGGCGAGGGTGAGGTCGGCGCCGGTGCGGCGGGCGACCTCCCGTACGGCCGCGCTCTTGGTCAGCGGCTTCGGCACGGCGTAGATCTTGCGGCCCTGGAGCGAGACCGTCCAGCCGCGGTTCTCCGCCCACACCGCGAGCTCCTTCACCCAGTCCTCCGGGAGCAGCTCGCGCTCCACCACGAGGTAGGCGAAGAGGTCCTCGGCGATGCGGTGCTTGCGCACCCAGAGCGGGTCGGCGGCAACCGCCAGGTGCGCCTGCACCTCGGCCAGCGGAGCGCACTCGCCCGCCAGCCGCTCGGTCACGCGCGCGTGCCACTCGGGGTCGGTGACTCCGTCCACCAGCAGGTGTCCGCCGTTGGCGCAGATCGCGTACTTCGGCGGCGGGCCGGGCAGGTTGATGCGCTGGTACTGCTTGCGGGTCCGGGTCGTCGTCGGTACGAACACGGCCGCGTCCCCGAGCTCCGTCAGCAGCTGCGCCGCGGTCTCCGTCATGTACGACAGGGGTCTGCTCTCGTGCACCTCCAGGCAGAGCAGCCGGGGCGCCCGCGCGTCCGGCATGGTCAGCGCGAGGGCCGCCGCGGAATAGATCAGCGTACGGTCGAGGTCGCTCGCCACCAGAACCGGCATCAGACCGTCACCGCCTTGCCGTCGGCGCCGGTCGCACCCCGCGTGTACTTGGGGTGGATCAACCCCACGCAGGTGTACGGCAGGTCGGCGACCTCCTCCACGGGGACGCCTCTCTGTTCGGCCAGCAGACGTACGTGGTGGAGGTCGGCGCCCGCTCCGGCCCGCGCCAGGATCTTCCAGGGCACCCGGCGCAGCAGCACCCGGGTGGTCTCGCCGACGCCGGGCTTGACGAGGTTCACGTCGTGGATGCCGTACTCCTCGCTGATGCGCTCCACGGCCGCCCAGCCCTCCCAGGTCGGGGTGCGTTCGCTCGACAGCAGTTCCTTCACGGCCGCGTCGACCGGCTCCGCGACCTCCGGGAAACGCGCCGAGACCGCGTCCAGGAACTCGACCGAGACGTCCGTGCCGGCGAGTTCGCGGTAGAACTTCGCGCCGTGGAAGTCGTGCGGGCCCACCAGGTCGGCCCGCAGCACCGTGCGCGAGATCAGCCCGGACACGGTCGAGTTGAGGCAGGCGGAGGGGATGAGGTAGTCCTCCCGGGTGCCGTACGTCCGCACGCAGGAGCCGGGGTCGGCGAGGACCGCGATCTCCGGGTCGAAGCCGGTGATGCCGTCGCTCTCGGCGAACTCGCGGATCGCGTCGGCCAGTTCGCGGGTGATGGCGCCCTTGCCGGTCCAGCCGTCGACGAAGACGACGTCGGAGGGTTCGTGGTGGGCGGCCAGCCAGCGCAGGGCGTTGGCGTCGATGCCCCGGCCGCGCACGATCGACACCGCGTAGTGCGGCAGTTCGAGCCCGTGCCGGAACTGGGCCCAGCGGCGCATCAGGACACCGACCGGGGTGCCCGCGCGGGCGAGGGAGACCAGCACCGGGCGCGGGGAGCGCTCCGCGAGGACGGTCTCGGTGACCACGCCGACGGCCCGGGCGATCCGGGCGGCCGAGTCGTCCAGCGCCGCGTGGAACAGCTCCTGGTACTGCTCGCTCGGCTGGTACTCCACCGGCAGCGACTCCGCGTAGTGCGCCCCGCCGCTCTGGATGGCCTCCTCGCGCTCCTCGGTCGGCGCCTCCAGCGTCACGTCCGAGAGGTCCTGGAGCAGCCAGCCGACCTCCTCCGGCGCGTACGAGGAGAAGGCGGGGCCGCGGAGGGGCTCGGGCAGCATCGGGGGCCTTTCGGGAACGTACAGGGGCTCGGGGACGTACGACGGCACGACCGCGAGCAGGACGTGCGGGGTGTGCGCGGCGAGCTGGGCGAGGAGGCCGTCCGGCGCGTGCAGCGCGGGAGTGTCGGCGATCGAGTCGACGACGGCGACGACGGCGTCGAAACCGGCGCCGGCCACGTTGTAGGCGTAACGCTCGCCGGGGCCGTCGGCCGGGTCGTCGTGGGCGGGGAAGACGAGGCGGCTGCGTATCGCGTAGCCGGGGTCGTCGACGGCGAGGACGGGTGAGCGGGTGGTGGTGGAGAACCGCATCTCGGCACCGGTGGCGAGCTGCTCCAGCTCACGGGCCAGGCACAGCGGCGCGTACATCAGCTCCTCGAAGCCGAGGACCAGCACGCGCCGGGCGCCGGCCGGCAGGGCCTCGGCGAGGCGGGCGCCCATCGCGGGCAGCGCGGCCCGCAGACGCTCGCGGTGCGCGGCGGTGAAGCCGTGCCGCCCGCCGTCCGGCAGCCCGGCAGGCCAGCGCAGGTCGACGCGGGCGACGGCGCCGGCGGGGGCCTGTGCGGGCGCCTCGGCCCCGGTCGGCTCGTGCTCGGCGACCAGCGCCTGCCCCGTCTCCAGCACGCCCTCCGGCAGCCGTACGGTGCCCTTGGCGGCGGTGACCAGGTCGATGCGGGCGCCGATCTCGCGGGCGAACTCGGTCAGCCGGCCCTGGTCCCGCGCCGAGCGCATGTCGACCAGCGCGACGACGACGTACCGCTCGCGCGGGTAGCGCTCGTGCAGGGCGCGGATGGTGTTGAGGACGGTGTTGCCGGTGGAGAACTCGTCGTCGACCAGGACCAGCGGGCCGTCCCCGGCCAGCAGGGCCTGGTCCTCCGGCAGCAGCAGGTGCGAGGTGGCGTGCGAGTGGGACTCCTCGAAGCCGCCGGCCCGCGCGACCCCGGGCACCGGCCGACGCGTGGAGTGCAGATAGGGCGCCTGGCCCAGACCGTCGGCGACCGAGTGGCCGAGCCCCGTGGCCGTCTCGGCGTACCCGACGACGACCGCGGAGCGTGTCCCGGCGTCGCCCAGCAGCTCCCGCACCCTGCGGCCGAGGGCGAACCCGGAGCCGAAGACGACGGACGGCGACTGCGGTACGTGCTTGCCGAGCACGTTGGACACCAGCAGGTGGGCCCGCTTGGGGTTGCGGCGCAGCGCCAGCCCCAGCATCCCCTTGAGGGTGTCGTCACCCACGAGTTCGACCCCGAGCCGTTCGGCGACCCAGGTGCCGGACCATTCCCCGTTGTTCACTGCGTTGTTCATGCGTCCCTTGTGTCGGGGCCCGGGGATGTCCGGGCCCTTCCGAACCGGTTCCTCAGGTGGGGATCCCGGCGGCGAGCAGCTCCACGAAGCCGATGTCCTCGTTGGCGACGCCGAACACCTCGGCGCGCAGCAGGGTCCGCTCGGCCCAGGCGCGGTGCGGCTTCACTTCATTCATTTTGTTCGTGTACGCCGACCTGAGCACACCCCCACCGCACCGTTCCGGCCGCAGGATGTCCTGGGCGTCACTGAACTCCTCGTGACTGACCACGGACAGTGCGTGCACGGGCAGCACGTGCGAGGGGTGGATGCAGGTCTTGCCGAGCAGGCCGTTGGCCTGGTCGAGGGCGATCTCGCGCAGCAGCCCGTCCATGGCGTGCTCGATGAGCGCCGCGCGCAGCTCTTCGGCCTGCCCCTCCAGGAAGGGGCTGCGGCGCAGCTGCGGCTTGAACATGCGCTCCTGGACGCGGAAGTACTCCCAGACCGGCCCGGTCACCGTGAATCCGGTGCCGTCGGCCCGGCCGAGCATGTTCACCACGTCGGCGATCACGGAGGCGACGACCTGGACGTCGTACGCCGTCATGTCGGGGGCTCTGCGCAGGCCGTAGGAGGAGCAGAAGTCGGTCACGCCGAGGCGCAGCGCGAGGACCCGGTCGCGGTACTTGTCGACCGCACGGAAGATGCCCTCCAGGGTTCCCACGCGCGACTCGCGGTACAGCAGCTCGGGCGACTCCAGGACCGGCATGGCGAACAGGCGGCGGCCGCTCGCGGCCTCGGCCGCGGTGAGGGCCTCCAGGAACGGGATGCCGCGCTCCTCGGTGAACTTCGGCAGCACGAAGCCGGACAGCAGCCGGACGGCGGGGCCGAGGCGCGCCACGAGGTCGGGGATCTGCTGCGGGGCGCGGACCCGGACGAACAGCAGCGGCAGCGGGGTCGCCGGGCGTGCCGCCAGGTCGGTGAACTGGCGGACGAGGTTCTCCTCGCCGGCGGGGACGTCCTCGTCGCCGATGGAGTCCTCCAGGCACAGCACCATCGAGACCACGCCGCGGTCGGCCTGCTTGACGATGTCGTCCGCGAGCCGGGGCCGGGTGGCCGGGCTGTACAGCGTGGCGCCCAGGGCCGCGGAGAGCAGCCGGGCCGGGGAGTCCGTGCCGAACTCGCACGGCTCCTGGAAGAAGAGACGCTTCCGAACCTCAGGGGCGATGTGCCCGAAATGACGCATAGAACTCCCCCGTGGCGACGGTACGTCGTGTGAAATGGCCTGAGACATGTCTACTGAGTGGCCGGTAATAGTACGTAGCAATCCATGTCAAGGGTTCCCGCAGGGCATGAATTTCTGGTAACTCGACTGTGTCGTCTGTCGTACCCCCCGCGTTGTCGTGACCAGGACCGAGAAGGCAGGATGACCGCATGACGCACGCGATGCTGAAGGGGTCGAACGTCCCGCTCGAGGCCACGACGGTACGCGCCGTCCTGCGCTGGACGCCCGGGCAGGGGGTTCCGGACGTCGACGCCTCCGCTCTGCTCCTCGGCCTCGACGGCCGTGTGCGCTCCGACGAGGACTTCGTCTTCTACAACCAGCCCCGGCACCCTTCCGGGAAGGTCTGGCGGCTCGGCAAGAAACGGATCGCCGAGGGCCTCACCGACACCATCCAGACAGAGCTGCCCGGTGTCGAGCCCGGCGTCAGCCAGATTCTTCTGGTCGCTTCGGCGGACGGCGTCACCTTCGACCGCGTACGCGACCTGCGCATCCTGCTGTACGACGCCACGGCCACCGATGCGGAGCCGCTGGCCTACTTCGACGTCAAGCCGGAAACCGGCGAGGAGACCGCCCTGATCTGCGGCGAGCTGTACCGCCGCGGCGAGGTCTGGAAGTTCCGCGCCCTCGGCGAGGGCTACTCCAACGGCCTCAAGGGCCTCGCCACCGACTTCGGCATCTCGGTCGACGAGTCGGAGGCAGCGGCGGCCGCCGCAGCGGCAGCAGCCCAGCCGTTGCCCCCGGAACAGCCCACGGGAGTCCCGACCCAGCCGTCCTACGGCTACCCCCAGCCCGCCGAGCCGTCCTACGGCTACCCCCAGCAAGCCCCGGCAACGACAGCAGCCCCGTCGGGCTACGGCTACCCGCCGCCGGTGACGACGGCCCCGAACCCGGACTTCAGGTTGCCGCCGCAGGGCCCGCAGTTCATCGGACGGTAGAGGAGCGCCTCCCTTACCGCTCGGCCTGCGCCTTGAACCCCCGCCCCCACTGCAACCCCCACCCGTACAACCGATCGATCTCCCCCTGGAACCCGTAAACGAACTTCACCTCACGCCGCACCAGCACCTCCCCCTTCACGTTCTCGATCATCACCACCGCACACGACCGGGCCTGCGGATGCCGCTCGTCCAGGCTTATCTCGATCCGCGGCCCATTGCTCGGATACAGCGTCACACTCGCGTGCGTACGGTCGAACGCCGGCGTCTGGTCGTAGATGTAGACGAACACCAGCAGCCGCTTGATCTCGTCCCGGTGGTCGAGGTTGACGTACATCGTCTCCCCGGACGCCGACCCGAACCGGTCGTCCCCGCTGAGCTTGACGTACGGCGCCGCGTTCGCGTCCCCGAGGTAGCCGCCCAGGGGCTGCACCACCCCCTTCGTCCCGTCCTGAAGCTCGTACAGGCACCCCAGGTCGAGGTCGACGTTGACCATGCTCTGGCTGTGCCCGACGACCTCCGGCGGCTTCAGCGCCCTGAACGGGTGCCGCAGGATGCTCTCCCGGTGGACGCCGCCGATGTCGGACGTCCGCATCCGCCAGTTCAGGTTGACGCGCAGATGCCCGGTGGCCGCGCCCTGCTTGGTGAGGGAGACCTGGCTGTGCCGTTTGGTCAGCTCGATGGCGTTGGTCGCCGCGCTGCCCGAGTCGAAGTCGGCCGCGCGGCTGCCCAGGAGCCCGTCGAAGAAGCCCATTCCCGCCCCCACGTTCACTAGAGAAGACCGGCGGGGCGGCCGGAGGACACGTCCTCGTCGGCCGCCCCGCACAGAGCGTTCCTCACCCGGGTGGGTGTTATACCCCGGACGACACCTCAGTCTTGTCCGGGCTCTCCGCTTTTCCCTCGGCCGCCGCCAGCGCACGGTTGCGGCGGACGGAGGAGAGGAAGGACCAGCCGATCAGGGCGACGCCGACGAGACCGGTGATGACCTCGTGGATCTGGTACTGGATGGTGACCATGAGGATCACGGCCAGCGCGCCGATCGCGTAGTGGGCGCCGTGCTCCAGGTAGACGTAGTCGTCGAGGGTGCCCTGGCGGACCAGGTACACGGTCAGCGACCGGACGTACATCGCGCCGATGCCGAGACCCAGCGCCATCAGGACGATGTCGTTGGTGATGGCGAACGCGCCGATGACGCCGTCGAAGGAGAAGGAGGCGTCCAGGACTTCCAGGTAGAGGAACATGAAGAACGCGGCCTTGCCCGCCAGCTGGACCGCCGAGCGTGGCTTGCCGGTGCGTTCGGCTTCTTCCTCCGCCTCGTGCTCGCGCTCCTCCTCTTCCTCCAGCTTGTCCTCGAAGTAGCCGGAGAGACCGCCGACCACCATGTAGGTGATCAGACCCGCGATGCCTGAGATCAGGACCGTCTGTGCCTTGTCGACGTGCGCGCCGCCGTGCTGGTGGGCGTGGACGGCGAAGGTCATGGAGGAGACCAGAAGGACGACCAGGGCGATGCAGACCGACAGCATGTCGACCTTGCCGAGCTTGGCCAGCGGGCGCTCGAGCCAGCGCAGCCACTGGATGTCCCGGTCCTCGAAGATGAAGTCGAGGAAGATCATCAGCAGGAACATGCCACCGAAGGCGGCGATCGCCGGGTGGGCGTCGGTGACGAGTTCCTGGTAGTGGTCCTTGTCATTGAGCGCGAGGTCGACCGCGTCTATCGGGCCGATCTTGGCGCTGATGGCGACGATCACGACCGGGAAGACCAGCCGCATGCCGAAGACCGCGATGAGCACGCCGATGGTGAGGAAGATCTTCTGCCAGAAGGCACTCATCTTCTTCAGGATTCCGGCGTTGACCACCGCGTTGTCGAACGACAGCGAGATCTCGAGGACGGAGAGGATCGCGACGATGCCGAAGGCCTCCCACCCCCCGTAGAAGACCGCCGCGACCAGGCCGAGCGCGGTGACCGCGAACGACCAGCCGAAGGTTTTCAGAAGCACTGGCTACCCAATCGTGTATGTACGGGTCTCCCCCGCGCCGTACTCGGCTTTACCTAATGTTGACCTTGTGCAGCAAGTCTAAGGGTCGGCCGTCGCGGCCGGTACGGGCGGCCCCGTACCGGCCGGTAGCAGCGGGTCCGAGGGAGGGTCCGGGTCCGGCGACCTAGGAGACGCTGACCCCGAAGTCGAGGGCGATGCCTCGCAGACCTGACGCGTACCCCTGGCCGACCGCCCGGAACTTCCACTCGCCCTGGTACCGGTAGAGCTCGCCGAAGATCATCGCGGTTTCGGTGGAGGCGTCCTCGCTGAGGTCGTAGCGGGCGAGTTCCTGGCCGTCGGCCTGGTTGGCGACGCGGATGAAGGCGTTGCTGACCTGGCCGAAGGTCTGGCCGCGTTCGTCGGCCATGTGGATGGAGACCGGGAAGACGATCTTGTCGCAGTGGGCAGGCACCTTGGAGAGGTCGACCAGCAGCGACTCGTCGTCGCCGTCGCCCTCACCGGTGAGGTTGTCGCCGGTGTGTTCCACCGAGCCGTCCGGGCTCTTGAGCTGGTTGTAGAAGACGAACCACTCGTCGCCCAGGACCCGCCCGCCGTTGCACAGCAGTGCGCTGGCGTCGAGGTCGAAGGCGGCTCCGGTGGTGGAGCGAGCGTCCCAGCCGAGCCCGACCATCACCTGTGTGAGGTTCGGCGCGGCCTTGGACAGGGAGACGTTGCCCCCCTTGGCGAGCGTGACGCCCATGTTGCTGGTCCTCCCCTAGGCGGTGCTTCTTCGGTTGTCCTGCACATCCGGCGCCGCACCCAAACAGTGCGGCGCCGGATGGATGGTGATGCCGTCAGGCGTCTCAGACGTTCACGCCGAAGTCCTGCGCGATGCCGCGCAGGCCCGAGGCGTAGCCCTGGCCGATGGCACGGAACTTCCACTCCGCGCCGTGGCGGTACAGCTCGCCGAAGACCATGGCGGTCTCGGTCGAGGCGTCCTCGGACAGGTCGTAGCGCGCGATCTCGGCCTCGCCGGCCTGGTTCACCACGCGGATGAACGCGTTGCGAACCTGGCCGAAGGACTGCTGGCGGTTCTCGGCGTCGTAGATCGACACCGGGAAAACGATCTTCTCGATGTCGGCCGGGACGCCGGCCAGGTTGACCTTGATCTGCTCGTCGTCGCCTTCGCCCTCACCGGTGATGTTGTCGCCGGTGTGCTCGACCGAGCCGTCGGGGCTCTTGAGGTTGTTGAAGAAGACGAAGTTCGCGTCGCTCGAAACCTTGCCGGAGTTGTTCAGCAGCAGCGCGCTGGCGTCCAGGTCGAAGTCCGTGCCGGTCGTGGTGCGCACGTCCCACCCCAGACCGACGATGACCGCGGTCAGGCCCGGGGCCTCCTTGGTCAGCGATACGTTGCCGCCCTTGCTGAGGCTGACTCCCACGAGTCCTCCATTGGTGTTTTGGGGCGGGAGCCCCGTCGTGCGTTGGATATCGGATCAACGAGTCGATCCTAGTGACGGGTTCCCGACCCACGCAGGCCCTGGCGCCGAAGAATCACAGGTGTCGGCGGACCGGAGCGGACGAGAGCGACCAGAGCGGATCAGAGGGCGTCGAGTGCCTTGACGTACTCGCCGAGGTCCCGGGCGTCCGGCAGCGCGTTGAGGACGGTCCAGCGCACGACGCCCTCCTTGTCGATGACGAAGGTGCCGCGCACCGCGCAGCCCTTGTCCTCGGCGAAGACGCCGTAGGCGCGGCTGACCTCGCCGTGCGGCCAGAAGTCGCTCAGCAGCGGGTACTCGAGGCCCTCCTGCTCGCCGAAGACGCGCAGGGTGTGGACGGAGTCGTTGGAGACGGCGAGCACCTGCGTGTCCCGGTCGGAGAACTGCGGCAGGTTGTCCCTCACCTCGCAGAGCTCACCGGTGCACACGCCGGTGAAGGCGAAGGGGTAGAAGAGCAGGACGACGTTCTTGCTGCCACGGAAGTCGGAGAGCTTCACGCTCGCGCCGTGGTTGTCCTTGAGCTCGAAGTCGGGGGCCTTGTCGCCGACCTGGATCGACATCGTCGTGGTTCCCTTTCGGTGGGCTGCTCGGGTCAGAACACTCGGGAACACCCTACGCAGCCACCACGACGGCCCTGCGGACGGGCTGACCGGGGTCAGCCCGTCCGGGGGATATGGATGAGGCCGGGAATTACCTCTTGGACTTGGCGGCCTTCGGCGTCAGCAGCCGGCTGCCGATCCAGTCCTTGCCCACGCTGACGCTCTTGGAGGCAGACAGCCCCGCCGTCGTAGCGGCTTCCGAGATGTCACTCGGCTCCACGTACCCATCACGGCCGGTCTTCGGCGTGAGGAGGAGGATCGCGCCGCCTTCTTCGATGTACGTGGTGGCATCCACCAGCACATCCGTCAGGTCGCCGTCCTCGTCGCGGAACCACAGCACCACGGCGTCGGCTACGTCGTCGTACTCCTCGTCCACCAGGTCGCTGCCGATGACTTCCTCAATGGACTCGCGGAGCTCCTGGTCGACGTCGTCGTCGTAGCCGATCTCCTGGACCACCTGCTCGGGCTGGAACCCCAGCCTGACGGCAGGGCTCGTCCGCTCCTCCGCGTGGTCCGCGGTCGCGCTCACGGGTTGCCTCCTGATCATGTCTTGGTGAATATCTCAGCCACGCGCGTGCGCGAAGCATTGGCCGTAGTCCACACGGGCGGGACGGATCGCGCAAGTACCCGGCGTTTCAGACCGCCGAAACGGTGACGATCCCGGCCGTGTCGCCGCAACCTACGGCATGCCACCCCCTATCCGAGGTGACGCGCACCACACCTTTCTGCCCTGTTTGCGTGTTTGGGAACCGTACCTGGGTACGAGGTCCTGGTTACCCCACAGTAGAGATGACGTTTGCCGCCCCGAGGTACACGATGGGGAACGGTGTAGGCATACCGGAAAGTGGCCCTCAGGCAGGTGCCCTCTGACAGGTAAGGAACAGCGTGGCTTCCGGATCCGATCGCAACCCGATCATCATTGGCGGCCTTCCGAGTCAGGTTCCTGACTTTGATCCCGAAGAGACCCAGGAGTGGCTCGATTCGCTCGACGCCGCCATCGACGAGCGCGGCCGGGAACGGGCGCGCTATCTGATGCTCCGACTGATCGAGCGGGCCCGCGAGAAGCGCGTGGCCGTGCCCGAGATGCGCAGCTCGGACTACGTCAACACCATCCCCACCAAGAGCGAGCCGTTCTTCCCGGGCAACGAGGAGATCGAGCGCAGGATCCTGAACGCCACCCGCTGGAACGCGGCCGTGATGGTCTCGCGGGCCCAGCGGCCGGGTATCGGCGTCGGTGGCCACATCGCCACGTTCGCCTCCTCCGCCTCCCTCTACGACGTGGGCTTCAACCACTTCTTCCGCGGCAAGGACGACGGCCTCGGCGGCGACCAGGTCTTCTTCCAGGGGCACGCCTCCCCCGGCATCTACGCCCGCGCGTTCCTCCTCGACCGGCTGGACGAGCGGAACATGGACGCCTTCCGGCAGGAGAAGTCGAAGGCGCCCCACGGGCTGTCCAGCTACCCGCACCCGCGGCTGATGCCGGACTTCTGGGAGTTCCCGACCGTGTCGATGGGCCTCGGCCCGATCGGCGCGATCTACCAGGCGCGGATGAACCGCTACATGCACGCGCGCGGGATCGCGGACACCTCCAAGTCGCACGTGTGGGCGTTCCTCGGTGACGGCGAGATGGACGAGCCGGAGTCGCTCGGCCAGCTGACCATCGCCGCCCGCGAGGGCCTGGACAACCTGACCTTCGTCGTCAACTGCAACCTCCAGCGCCTCGACGGCCCGGTGCGCGGCAACGGCAAGGTCATCCAGGAGCTGGAGTCGGTCTTCCGGGGCGCCGGCTGGAACGTGATCAAGTTGATCTGGGACCGCTCCTGGGACCCGCTGCTCGCGCAGGACCGGGACGGCATCCTCGTCAACAAGATGAACACCACGCCGGACGGCCAGTTCCAGACGTACGCCACCGAGCCCGGCTCGTACATCCGCGACCACTTCTTCGGTGACGACCAGCGGCTGCGCGCCATGGTCGAGGGCATGACCGACGACCAGATCCTGCACCTGGGCCGTGGCGGTCACGACCACCGGAAGATCTACGCGGCGTTCAAGGCGGCCGTCGAGCACACGGGCCAGCCGACGGTCATCCTCGCGAAGACCGTCAAGGGCTGGACGCTGGGCCCGAACTTCGAGGGCCGCAACGCCACCCACCAGATGAAGAAGCTGACGGTCGCCGACCTCAAGGGCTTCCGCGACCGTCTGCACCTGCCGATCTCCGACAAGGAGCTGGAGTCCGGCGCGCCGCCGTACTACCACCCGGGCCGGGACTCCGAGGAGATCCAGTACATGCACGACCGGCGCAAGGGGCTCGGCGGGTACGTCCCGACGCGCGTCGTGCGGGCCGAGCCGCTCGCACTGCCGGACGACAAGACGTACGCGACCGTGAAGAAGGGTTCCGGTCAGCAGTCCATCGCCACGACCATGGCGTTCGTACGACTGCTGAAGGACCTCATGCGGGACAAGGAGATCGGCAAGCGGTTCGTGCTGATCGCGCCGGACGAGTACCGCACGTTCGGCATGGACTCCTTCTTCCCGAGCGCGAAGATCTACAACCCGCTCGGCCAGCAGTACGAGTCCGTGGACCGGGACCTGCTGCTCGCGTACAAGGAGTCGCCGACCGGGCAGATGCTGCACGACGGCATCTCCGAGGCGGGCTGCACGGCCTCGCTGATCGCGGCGGGTTCGGCGTACGCCACGCACGGCGAGCCGCTGATCCCGGTGTACGTCTTCTACTCGATGTTCGGTTTCCAGCGCACCGGCGACCAGTTCTGGCAGATGTCGGACCAGCTGGCGCGCGGTTTCGTGCTCGGTGCGACCGCCGGCCGTACGACGCTGACCGGTGAGGGGCTCCAGCACGCGGACGGACACTCGCAGCTGCTGGCCTCGACGAACCCGGGCTGTGTGGCGTACGACCCGGCGTACGGCTTCGAGATCGCGCACATCGTCAAGGACGGTCTGCGCCGGATGTACGGCCCCGACAGCGAGGACGTCTTCTACTACCTCACCGTCTACAACGAGCCGATCCAGCACCCGGCCGAGCCGGAGAACGTGGACGTCGAGGGCATCCTCAAGGGCATCCACCGCTTCAGCGAGGGCACTTCGGGCTCCATCCCGGCGCAGATCATCGCCTCGGGCGTGGCCGTCCCGTGGGCGGTCGAGGCGCAGAAGATCCTCGCCGAGGACTGGAACGTGAAGGCCGACGTGTGGTCGGCGACCTCCTGGAACGAGCTGCGGCGCGACGCGGTCGACGTCGAGCGGCACAACCTGCTGCGGCCCGAGGAGGAGCAGGGGGTGCCGTACGTGACGCGGAAGCTGGCCGGGGCGGAGGGACCGTTCGTGGCCGTCTCCGACTGGATGCGAGCGGTTCCGGACCAGATCGCCCGGTGGGTGCCGGGGACGTACCAGTCGCTGGGCGCGGACGGGTTCGGGTTCGCGGACACCCGGGGTGCGGCGCGGCGGTTCTTCCACATCGACGCGCAGTCGGTGGTGGTCGCGGTGCTGACCGAGCTGGCGAGGGAGGGCAAGGTGGACCGGTCCGTGCTGAAGCAGGCGATCGACCGGTACCAGCTGCTCGACGTGGCGGCGGCGGATCCCGGGGCTGCCGGGGGTGACGCGTAGCGTTTGCCGGCGTCTCGTGGGCGTCTCGACGGGCGGTGGAGCCGAGTGGCTCCGCCGCCCTTCGGCGTTCGGCGCCCTTGCGCGTTCTTTACGATGCGGGCATGCAGGAGCAATCGGCCAAGGCCTGGTGGGAACAGCGGACACAACGGCCTCTGCTGGCCCTCGCCGTGGTGTTCGCCGTGGCGTATGCCGTGCCGATCGTGGACCCCTCCGCCGGGCGGTCGCTGACGGCCGCGTGCACAGGGGTCGAGTGGGTGGTGTGGGGGGCGTTCGCGATCGACTACGCGGTACGGCTGGCGCTGGCGCCGCACCGGCGGGAGTTCGTACGGACGCACTGGATGGACCTGTGCGCGGTGGTGCTGCCGCTGATCCAGCCGTTGCGGTTGCTGCGGCTCGTCTCGACGCTGCTGTTGGTGGGGCGGCGGGCGCGGATGGCTTCGCAGATCCAGCTGACGACGTATGTCGCCGGGTCGGTCGTGGGGTTGTTGATGTTCGGGTCGCTGGCCGTGTTGTCGGTGGAGCGGGACTCGCCGGACGGGAACATCCGGACGCTGGGTGACGCGGTGTGGTGGTCCTTCACGACGATGACGACCGTGGGGTACGGGGATCATGCGCCGACCACCGGCGTGGGGCGGTTGATCGCGGTCGGGCTGATGCTGAGCGGGATCGCGTTGCTGGGTGTGGTGACCGCGAACATCGCGGCGTGGTTCATCGAGCGGTTCGAGAAGGACGATGTGGAGGAGAGGGAGCAGACGGAGGCCATCCGGGCGTTGACGGAGGAGGTTCGGGCGCTGCGGGCGGAGGTCGCGGCGCTGCAGGAGCGCCCGTCCGTCAGACAGTGACCTCGACGCGGCAGGAAGGTGGGCCCCCGGACGTCCCTCCGGGGGCCCTTCCCTCACGCTCCCCGGGCTGGAACATGCCCGTGCCCGGGGTCGCTCCGGCCGGCATGATGACGGCCAGGAGCGAGTCGATGGCGCCCAGGACGAGGGCGACCAAGGCCGGCGTCGGACGGGTGCCCGTCCAGGCGCGACCCATGGCGAGTCGGCCGCAGACGACCGCCACCGGGCCGAGGACGATCCCCAGCACGAAGAAGCCGGCGATCGCGCAGATACTGCGCCTCCTGGGGGACACTGCCAGGCCCCCGGGCGATGATTCCGAGCGTCGCACGGTCCGGCCCGGTCCGTGACCACGTCCGGCCACGTGAGCGGGGGTACCCGCGCGTTCCGTGTCCGAAGCCCGCCATCATCAACTCCCTGAACCCCGGGGTCAGTTGGATGCTCAACCGGGGTTCACTGTGGCGGGTACCCCTGATACGGGGTTCAATCACCCCGGCCCACGGGCCTGGGCGCGCTGTCCCCCTCCGGCAGCGCGTCCAGGCCCGTGGGCCGCCCTCACCGTCGTACGGGAAGTTGCCGTTGGAACTTGCCGTACCGGAGGGCTTGACCCACTGTGACGTGCGGGGCGCGCCGGAGGGGAGGGATCTTCGGCGGAGTCACCCTGATGAGGGAACCGCGTTGAAATCCCGTCAGATGTGCGCGTCAGATGTGGCCGACTCCCGCGCCCGCCTCCGCGTTCTCACCGCGCTTGGTGAGCAGGGCGACGAGGACGGCGACGGCCGCCACGCCCGCGGCGACCAGGGAGGCCAGGCTCATCCCGGAGATGAAGGTGTCGTGGGCGACGTCCGCGATCTTCGCGGCGATCGCCTCCGGGGTGCCCTTGGCCACCGGTGCCACGCCGACCTGGACCGCCTCGGAGGCCTGGTCCAGCTGGGCGGGGGTGAGCTCGGGCAGGCCCGCACCCTTCCAGTTGGCGGGCAGGTCGCTGTCGACCTTGGAGGCCATCACGGCGCCCAGGACGGCCGTACCGAGGCTGCCGCCGATCTGCATCGCCGCCTGCTGGAGGCCGCCGGCGACACCGGAGAGCTCCATCGGGGCGTTGCCGACGATGACCTCCGTGGCGCCGACCATGACGGGCGCGAGGCCGAGGCCGAGCAGGGCGAACCAGAGCGACATCACGGCGCTGCCGGTGTCCGTCTCCAGCGTGGACATGCCGTACATGGCGATCGCGGTGGCCGCCATGCCGCCGGCGAGCGGGACGCGCGGGCCCAGCTTGGTGATCATCGCGCCCGCGAGCGGGGAGCCGACGATCATCATGCCGGTGAGCGGAAGGAGGTGCAGGCCGGCGTCGATCGGGCTCATGCCGTGCACGTTCTGGAGGTAGAACGTGACGAAGAACAGGCCGCCCATGAAGGCGATGGCCATGAGGACCATCAGGACCACGCCCGCGGAGAGCGGGACGGAGCGGAACAGCGCGAGCGGGATCAGCGGTTCCTTGACCTTCGTCTCCCAGAACGCGAACAGCGCGAAGAGCAGGACCGAGCCGGCTATGAAGGCCCAGGTCTTGCCGTCGCCCCAGCCCCAGGCCGGGGCCTTGATCAGCGCCCAGACCAGGCAGAACATCGCGCCCGAGAGCAGGACGATGCCGAGGATGTCGAAGGAGCGCGGGGCGTTCTCGGCGCGGTGGTCGAGGAGGATCAGCACGCCGAGGACGACGGCGAGGACGCCGACCGGCACGTTGATGAAGAACACCGACTGCCAGTTGACGTGCTCGACCAGCACGCCGCCGAGGATCGGGCCGCCCGCGGTGGAGGCGCCGATGACCATGCCCCAGATGCCGATCGCCATGTTGAGCTTCTCGGCCGGGAAGGTGGCCCGCAGCAGTCCGAGCGCGGCCGGCATCAGCAGCGCGCCGAACAGGCCCTGCAGAACGCGGAAGGTGACGACCAGCGCGATGCTGCTGGACAGTCCGATGGCGCCCGAGGCGGCGGCGAAGCCGACGACGCCGATGAGGAAGGTCTGCCGGTGGCCGAAGCGGTCGCCGAGCTTGCCCGCGGTGATCAGGGAGACCGCGAGGGCCAGGAAGTAGCCGTTGGTGATCCACTGGACCTCGGCGAAGGTGGCGCCGAGGTCCTTCTGGATGGCCGGGTTGGCGATGGCCACGATGGTGCCGTCGAGGGCCACCATCATGACGCCCACGGCGACGGTGATGAGGGTGAACCAGGGGTGGCCGCGCAGCCCGCCGGCAGCCGGCGCCGGGTCCGACGAGGTGGATCCCTTGTCCCCCGGTCCCGTCGTGTCGATGGTGGTCTGACTAGTCATACGAGCGAGGCTAATGACAGCCTCTGACAATTGACAAACCAATTCACTAGTCGGTAACTGTCATGTCACTTCCGTATAGCCTGAACTGGGAGAACAGTTCGAAGGAGAGGCCCATGGACACGGCGGGGACCATGCGGGCGGCCCCGCGGCCGGGGCTGCGCGAGCGCAAGAAACGGCGCACCCGGGACGCGCTGCTGCGCGCCGCCGTCGAACTGTTCACGACCCGCGGGTACGACCGCACCACCGTCGACGACATCGCCGACGCCGTCGACGTCTCGCAGCGCACCTTCTTCCGCTACTTCGCCGGCAAGGAGGAGGCCGCGCTCGCCCTCCAGGACATGGTGGTCGCGCGGTTCGTGGAGTCGGTGCGCGAGCGCCCGCCGCACGAGGCGCCCCTGGAGGCGATGCGGCAGGCCGTCCTGGAGGGCTGGGACACCCTCAACGAGATCATCGAATCCGTCGTGCCGCTCGAGCAGTACCTGCGCATGTACCAGGTGATCGAGTCGAGCCCGGTCCTGCTCGCCGCCCATCTGCGGCGTTCCACGGAGGTCGAGGAGACCATCGCGCGCGTGCTCGCCGAGCGCGAGGGCGTCGACGTGGACGCCGACCCGCGCCCCCGGCTGACCGTGGCGGTCTTCAGCGGGGTGATGCGGGTGACGGAACGTCAGTGGATCGTGGGCGGGGACTTCAGCCTGGACGCCATGCGTGAGATGACCATCTCGTACCTCGAGCAGGTAGGACCGACGCTCACGGAGAACTGGCGCGCACACTGAGGCCGTCATCACGTAGCACGAAACGTGATCCCCGTCACTTGGTTAACGCGAGACCCTCTCGTTCTCTTAGTGTGTCCTCCCAGTGACTTCCTTCGACACCTCCCCGCAACTCAACGTCTGGCGCGCACTGCTTGCCCTGGCCGTGGTGTTCGTGATGCTGGCGACCACCGGCTGGACCGCTCTGCGCAACCAGCGCGAGGCGACCGCCCTCCAGGCCTCGCTCACCGCCTGGGAGCACGGCAAGGTCGCCGGGCACCACCTGCCGGACCCGCACGCGACCCCCGACCGGCTCGCCACGTTCTTCGCCTCGCTCACGGCGGCCCAGCGCGCGTCCCTCGCGCGCAAGTACCCGCTCGCCGTCGGCAACATGAACGGCGCGCCCGCCGAACTGCGCTACCGCGCCAACCGCGTCGCGCTGACGCAGGCCCGCGCCGCCGACAAGAAGCGCATGCACGACCCTCGGCTCACGCAGGCCGGGCAGCAGGAGGCGGGCCGCCGTATGCACCGCTTCGAGTCGATGCTGAACGCCGACCGCCAGATCCTCGCCTTCGACCCCGAGGGCTCGGGCCGGGCCGCAGAGGTGTTCGGCGACCTCGACAAGGCGCGACGGATCTCCGTCGTCGTCCCCGGCGTCGACACCGATCTGCTGACCTTCCAGCGCACCAACCGCAGGTTCTCGGCACCGGTCGGCATGGGCCAGGCCCTGTACGCGGCCGAGCGCGCGGCGAACCGCGGCACGCGTACGGCCGTGATCGCCTGGGCCGACTACACCACGCCCAACGGCCTCGGCATCGACTCCGCCACCGCGATGCGCGCGGAGAGCGGCGCCGTCCGGCTGAACGCCCTGCTGCGCGGGCTGCCCGGCAGCTCACCGGTGTCGCTGTTCTGCCACAGCTACGGCTCCGTGGTCTGCGGGGTCGCCGCACGCGACCTGCCGTCCCGGGTGGCCGACATAGCGGTGGCCGGCAGCCCCGGCATGCGGGCCTCCAACGCCGCGCACCTGGACACCACCGCGCGGGTGTGGGCGATGCGGGACGCCGACGACTGGGTGCAGGACGTGCCCTACCTGGAGGTCGGCGGCCTCGGACACGGCGAGGACCCGGTGTCGTCCGCGTTCGGCGCACGCGTGCTGTCGGCGCACGACGCGCGCGGGCACGGCGGCTACTTCGAACCGGGCACCGACAGCCTGCGCAACTTCGCAAAGATCGGGGTTGGCGCATACCGGGCCGTGCAGTGCGCCGACGATACTGAGGTGTGCCGGGACGGTTTGTCCGGCACGACGGCGGTCGGACGCGCGTAGAGACGCAGGAACTGCGGTATGCGCGGGGAGGCGACGGAGGAGCTTGTGCCGCATACGATGAGCCGCATGGGTGACGTACTGGCCGGATTTCATGCCGCCTGGGAGTTCGAGACCGACTCCGTGCTCATCCGCTACGAACGGGGGATACGAACACCCAAGCTGTTCCAGGCGCTCGGCGAGCGCCGCATCCCCCTGGCGGCGATCGCGGGAGTGACGCTCACCCCCGGCAGACGGGGGACGGTGGTCCTGCGCGCCGAGCCACGGCCCGGCGCGGATCCGCTGATGGAGGCGGCCGCGGGACAGCTGAAGGAAGGGTGCGATCCGTACCGGCTGGTGCTGCCGGCCGAGCGGGGGACGCTCGCGGAGTACTACGCCGACGAGCTGCGGGCGCAGTTGACAGACGTCGAACCGGGGCCCGCCGAGCGGTATCTGGTGGCGCCGCCCGAGGCGCCGATGCAGTTCAAGGCGTACGACGGGAAGGCGTCCTTCGACGGGCGGACCGTGCACTTCCGGTGGTTCTGGACGGGAGCGTCGTCGGCGAAGTGGAAGGCCGGCGACCAGAGTTTCCGGGTCGCCGACCTCAGCGGGGTGGAGTGGCGCTCGCCCGAGGTCCTCGAGGGGCATCTGCGGCTGCTCGGCAGGGACGCCTCACCGGTGCAGGCCGACCAGGATCCGGCGGCCGTGGTGTTCGGGCTGGGGTACGGGCCGGTGCATGAGTCACTGCCGTTCGCTGCGGCGGTGTTGGCGGCGGTTCGCTCCGCGCGGCCGGCCGTCCCGGCTGCGGCTGCGCCGCGCCGGGATCCTGCGGACATCGCCGAGCGGATTCGGCATCTTGGGGAGCTTCATCAGGCGGGGCTGGTGACTGATGAGGAGTTCTCTTCGAAGAAGGCCGAGTTGTTGGCGGAGCTGTAGTGGTCTTTCGGGTGCGGGTCGTGGGGGCTGGTCGCGCCCACGCGGCGCGGAGCCGCATATCGATACGGCCCCGCGCCCCTGGGGTGTTGCAGCCCCCAGCGCCCGAAAGGTGCGGTTACTCCCTGCCCGCCGACGCGAACGTCATGTCCGCGTACCTGTTGCCCGCGACCTTCGCCGCTATCGGCTCCAGCAGGGCCAGGTCCTCCTCCGTCAGTTCGATGTGCGTGGCGCCTACGTTCTCCTCGACCCTGCTCGGCTTGCGGGTGCCCGGGATCGGGACCAGCGGGAGGTTGTGGACCGTCGCCTGGTGGTGGACCCAGGCCAGGGCTATCTGGCCCAGGGAGGCGCTGTGGGCCTCGGCCACCGCTCGGACCGGCTCCAGAAGAGCCGCGTTCGTCGCCGCGTTCTCGCCCGTGAAGCGGGGCTGTTGGCGGCGGAAGTCGCCGGCGGTGAGGTCCTGGTCGGCGTTGGCGAAGGAGCCCGTGAGGAAGCCCCGGCCCAGCGGTGAGTACGGGACCAGGGTGACCCCCAGCTCGCGGGCCGTCGGGACGACCTGCGCCTCGATGTCGCGGCTGAAGAGGGACCACTCCGACTGGACGGCGGCGATGGGGTGGACGGCCTGGGCGGCGCGCAGCTCACCGCCGGTGACCTCGCTCAGGCCGAGCTGCTTGACCTTGCCCTCGCGGACCATGTCGGCCATGACGCCGACGGTCTCCTCGATCGGTACGTTCACGTCGCGGCGGTGCATGTAGTAGAGGTCGATCACGTCGACGTCCAGCCGCTGCAGGCTGGCCTCGACGGCCTGGCGGATGTACGGCGCGTCGTTGCGGATGATTCGCCGGGTCGGGTCGTCCGGCGGGATCGCCAGGGCGAACTTGGTCGCGATGACGACCTCGTCGCGGTGCGCCTTGAAGAACGGGGAGAGGAAGCGTTCGTTCTCACCGGCGCCGTACGCGTCCGCCGTGTCGTAAAGAGTGACGCCCAGCTCCAGGGCCCGTTCCAGGGTGGCCCTGGACTCCTTCGCGTCCGAGGGGCCGTAGCCGAAGCTCATGCCCATGCAGCCGAGGCCCTGGACACCGACCTCGGGGCCGTTGTCGCCGAGTCGTGCCGTCGGGATCGTGCTGTCAGTCATCGTGACCTTTCCGCTTCTACGCGCACCCGGCGTCGGTGTAGAAGCTGATCTTGCGGTCGAGTACCGCGAGTGTGTCGTTGAGTTCGGCGATCCGTGCGAACACGTCCCGGCGGGTCGCCTCGAGCAGCGCACGCCGCTCGCCGTAGGTTTCCTCGCCCTCGCGCACCAACTCGGCGTACCGGACCATGCCGGCGACCGGCATACCGGTCAGCCGCAGCTTTCCGACGAAGTCGAGCCAGTCCAGGTCGCGGTTGCAGTAGCGGCGCTGGCCGGTGTGCGAGCGGTCGATGTGGGGCATCAGCCCGATCCGCTCGTACCAGCGCAGGGTGTGCGCCGTCAGGCCGGTGAAGGCGACGACCTCGCTGATCGTGTACTTGTCCTGTCCCTCGGGGCGCGGGTGGCGCCGGGGCGGGGCGGAACAGACGTCGGCGGGGGCGGGGGTTTCCTCGGTGGTCGCGGGCGTGGTCTGCATCACCGTCATGGCCCCCACGCTAAGACCTTGGAGTGCACTCCAAGCAAGCGGGAATGGTGAGAAAACCGTGGGACGTGGCGTGATCGCCCCGGTCGGCGTGGGCTTCGCGCCCGAGCCTGACCCGATGATGGAGCTGGGGCTCTGCGCCGCATAGGCTCGGGCGCATGTCGTTGAAGAGCCTCGCATTGATCGAGAACTGGCCGGTTCCCACCGCCGCGGCGGGTGTCGTGCGAGCGGACGGCACCGTGGTGGGGGTGCACGGGCCGGTGGGGCAGCGCTTCCCGCTGGCGTCGGTCACCAAGCCGCTCGCCGCGTACGCCGCGCTCGTCGCGTACGAGGAGGGGGCGGTCGAGCTCGACGAGCCGGCCGGGCCGGCCGGGTCGACGGTCCGCCATCTCCTCGCGCACACCTCGGGGTTGGCCTTCGACGAACACCGCGTGACGGCGCCGCCCGGCGAGCGGCGGCTGTACTCCAACGCCGGGTTCGAGCAGCTCGGCGACCACATCGCCAAGGCGGCGGACATCCCGTTCGCGGAGTATCTGCGGCAGGCGGTGCTGGAGCCGCTGGGCATGACGTCGACGACGCTGGACGGGTCCCCCGCGAAGGACGGCGTGTCGACGGTCGAGGACCTGCTGCGGTTCGCCGCCGAGGTGCAGGCGCCGCGGCTTCTCGACCCGCGGACGGTCGCCGAGGCGATGACCGTGCAGTACCCGGGGACGAAGGGGGTGCTGCCGGGGTACGGGCACCAGAACCCCAACGACTGGGGTCTCGGCTTCGAGATCCGGAACTCCAAGTCCCCCCACTGGACGGGCGCCACGTCCTCACCGCGCACGTTCGGTCATTTCGGGCAGTCCGGTACGTTCCTGTGGATCGACCCGGATGCCGCGCTGGGGTGCGTTGCGCTGACGGACCGGGCGTTCGGCCCCTGGGCGGTCGAGGTGTGGCCGGCGTTCACGGACGCGGTGCTGGCGGAGGCGCGGGGCTGACTCAGGTCATCTCCCAGAGCAACAACTCGGCCCCCGTCTCCCCCACCGCCTCCAGCCCCTCCGCGTTCGTGATCCGTGCCGCGTCGCCCGGGCCCAACCGTTCTCCGTCCAGGGTCACTTCGCCGCGGACCACGTGGGCGTAGACGTGGGGCGCGTCCGGGATCGCGGTCCGCTCCCCCGGGCCCAGGCGGCGTACGTGGAGCATCGCGCCGGCCTCCGGGACCGCGTACGGGGTGGAGTCGGCGATGCCGTGGACGATCTCGTAGGAGGGGTCGCCGCCGGGAGACAGCGGGGCCAGCCACATCTGGACGAAGGTCAGGGGGACGTCCGCGTCGTTGCGCTCCACGTGACGGACGCCACCCGCGGAGCTCAGGCGCTGGACGTCGCCTGGATGGACCCGGGTCTCGTGGCCCGTCGAGTCGCGGTGGGTCAGCTCGCCCTCGACGACCCAGGTCACTATCTCGGTGTGGCTGTGCGGATGCTCGTCGAAGCCCGCGAACGGGGCTAGCCGCTCCTCGTTGCAGGCGATCACCGCTCCGAACCGCAGGTTGTCCGGGTCGTAGTGGGAGCCGAAGGAGAAGGCGTGGAACGACTCGATCCCGCCCTCGGCGTCCCCTCCCGAATAGCGCTCACCAGCGCGCCGTACGTCCATCACGCACCCCACCGTAGACCCGCCGGACAGCGCAGGCCGCGACCCACGCCCAACCCACGGCCCGGCCCACGGCAAGGGCCCACCAACCCCGGCTGTACCGACGCGTCGGCCGCGAGGGAGCCGCAGGGGGCGCGCCGGTGATGAGAGCGCGAACGCGCGGAGGCGCGAAGCGCTGAGCACGATCGCGCTCTCATCACCGGCAGAAGGCGCCCCCGGAGGCGACCGAGCCATCTGGCAGTCTTGTTCCCGTGCCCGAACCCGAAACCAGCGCCCACAAAGCCGCAGCCCACGATGTCCATCCGCATGCCGCGACCCTGAAGCGACTGGAGCAGTCCTCCGGCAGTCTCGCCGCGCAGGCCATCGCACGGATGGACGAGACGCTGCCGTGGTACCGGGCCATGCCCCCCGAGAACCGCTCCTGGATCGGGCTCGTCGCCCAGGCCGGTATCGCCGCCTTCACCGAGTGGTTCCGCCACCCCGACGCCCCCCAGGCCATCTCCACCGACGTCTTCGGAACCGCGCCGCGCGAGTTGACCAGGGCCATCACCCTGCGTCAGACCGTCGAGATGGTGCGCACCACCATCGAGGTCATGGAGAGCGCGATCGACGAGGTCGCGGCCCCGGGCGACGAGAGCGTGCTGCGCGAGGCGCTGCTCGTGTACGCGCGGGAGATCGCCTTCGCCACCGCCCAGGTCTACGCGCAGGCCGCCGAGGCCCGCGGCGCCTGGGACGCGCGCCTGGAGTCGCTCGTCGTCAACGCCGTGCTGAGCGGCGAGGCCGACGAGGGGGCGGTGAGCCGGGCCGCCGCCCTCGGCTGGAACGCGCCCGAGCATGTGTGCGTGGTGTTGGGCACGGCGCCCGACGGGGACAGCGAACTGACCGTCGAGGCCATCCGGCGCGCCGCCCGGCACGCCAAGCTCCAGGTGCTCACGGGGGTGCTCGGTGCCCGGCTCGTGGTGATCGCGGGCGGCAGTGACAATCCGCTCGCCGTGGCCAAGTCGCTGATCGGCCCGTACGCCGCGGGACCGGTCGTCGCGGGCCCCGTGGTGTCCGACCTGCTCACCGCGACCCGGTCCGCGCAGGCCGCGGCGGCCGGGCTCAAGGCGGGTTCTGCCTGGCAGGACGCCCCGCGGCCGGTTCTGGCGGACGACCTCCTGCCGGAGCGCGCGATCGCCGGTGACCCGGGCGCCCGTGAGCAGTTGGTGGAGGAGATCTACAGACCGCTGGAGGAAGCCGGCTCCGCGCTCCTGGAAACGCTGTCCGTCTATCTCGAACAGGCGAGCAGTCTGGAGGGCGCGGCCCGGATGTTGTTCGTCCATCCCAACACCGTGCGCTACCGGCTTCGACGTGTGACTGACGTCACCGGATGGTCGCCATCCGATGTACGCTCGGCCTTCACGTTGCGGATCGCGCTGATCCTGGGGCGTCTGGCCGACGGAGACTCGCAGCCCTAGCCTTTTGTCGGGACCACACAAAACCCCCTGCTGTTCTTCGTCCCTGTCCTCACGGGCGGCGGTGGCCGCCCTCAAGAGAGAGTGTGAGAGTGCTCGTACTCGTCGCTCCCGGCCAGGGCGCCCAGACGCCCGGCTTCCTGACCCCCTGGCTCGAACTCCCCGGTGCCGCCGACCGCGTCGCCGCGTGGTCGGACGCCATCGGTCTCGACCTCGCCCATTACGGCACTCAGGCCGACGCCGACGCGATCCGTGACACGGCGGTGGCCCAGCCCCTCCTCGTCGCCGCCGGCCTCCTGTCGGCCTCGGCGCTCGGTGACGTCGCCCCCGGCGCCGTCGCCGGCCACAGCGTGGGCGAGTTCACCGCCGCCGCCTTCACGGGCGTCCTGGACGACACCGCCGCGCTGACCCTCGTACGCAAGCGGGGCCTGGCCATGGCCGAGGCCGCCGCGGTCACCGAGACCGGCATGTCGGCGCTGCTCGGCGGTGACCCCGAGGTGACCGTCCCGCACCTGGAGAAGCTGGGCCTGACCGCGGCGAACGTCAACGGCGCGGGCCAGATCGTGGCCGCCGGGACGCTGGAGCAGCTCGCCGCGCTGGAGGCGGACAAGCCCGAGGGCGTCCGCCGTGTCGTGGCCCTGAAGGTCGCCGGCGCCTTCCACACCCGGCACATGGCCCCCGCGGTCGAGACGCTGGCCGCGGCCGCCAAGGAGCTCGCGCCCGCCGACCCGAAGATCACCTACGTCTCCAACAAGGACGGGCAGACCGTCGCCACCGGCGGCGAGGTCCTCGACCGTCTCGTCGGCCAGGTCGCCAACCCGGTCCGCTGGGACCTGTGCATGGAGACCTTCAAGGAGCTCGGTGTCACCGCCCTCGTGGAGGTCTGCCCCGGCGGCACGCTCACCGGCCTCGCCAAGCGCGCTCTGCCCGGTGTCACGACGCTCGCCCTGAAGACCCCCGACGACCTCGACGCCGCTCGCGAGCTCATCGCAGAGCACGCCTGAAAGGGAGCCCGAGAGCAATGTCGAAGATCAAGGCAAGCAAGGGCTCCCCGTACGCGCGGATCCTCGGCGTGGGCGGCTACCGCCCGACCCGGATCGTGCCCAACGAGGTGATCCTGGAGACGATCGACTCCTCGGACGAGTGGATCCGCTCGCGCTCGGGCATCGAGACGCGGCACTGGGCCTCCGACGAGGAGACCGTCGCCGCGATGTCGGTCGAGGCGTCCGGGAAGGCCATCGCCGACGCCGGGATCTCCGCCGAGCAGATCGGCGGGGTGATCGTCTCGACGGTCTCGCACTTCAAGCAGACCCCGGCCGTCGCCACCGAGATCGCCGACAAGCTGGGCACCGACAAGGCCGCCGCCTTCGACATCTCCGCGGGCTGCGCGGGCTTCGGGTACGGGCTCACGCTCGCCAAGGGCATGATCGTCGAGGGGTCGGCGGAGTACGTACTCGTCATCGGCGTGGAGCGGCTCTCCGACCTGACCGACCTGGAGGACCGGGCCACGGCCTTCCTGTTCGGTGACGGCGCGGGCGCGGTCGTCGTGGGCCCCTCCAAGGAGCCGGCGATCGGCCCCACGGTCTGGGGTTCCGAGGGCGACAAGTCCGAGACCATCAAGCAGACCGTGCCGTGGACGGACTACCGCACCGGCCAGGTCGAGAGATTTCCCGCGATCACCCAGGAGGGCCAGGCGGTCTTCCGCTGGGCCGTGTTCGAGATGGCGAAGGTCGCCCAGCAGGCGCTGGACGCGGCCGGAATCGCCCCGAGCGACCTGGACGTCTTCATCCCGCACCAGGCGAACGAGCGAATCATCGACTCGATGGTGAAGACCCTGAAGCTGCCGGAGCACGTCACCGTCGCCCGTGACGTGCGCACCACCGGCAACACCTCGGCCGCCTCGATTCCGCTCGCGATGGAGCGGCTCCTGGCGACCGGTGAGGCGAAGAGCGGCGACACCGCGCTCGTCATCGGATTCGGGGCGGGTCTCGTCTACGCCGCCACGGTCGTTACCCTCCCCTAGGCACTCCGTGCCGGATCATGTGGTCCGGCACGGGACATGCACCAACCTGCCGCTCACGCGGTGGGCGCCACACCCTCTGGAACACAACGAAGGAGCGCCAAGATGGCCGCCACTCAGGAAGAGATCGTCGCCGGTCTCGCCGACATCGTGAACGAGATCGCCGGCATCCCGGTTGAGGACGTCCAGCTGGACAAGTCCTTCACCGACGACCTGGACGTCGACTCGCTGTCCATGGTCGAGGTCGTCGTCGCCGCCGAAGAGCGCTTCGACGTCAAGATCCCGGACGAGGACGTCAAGAACCTCAAGACCGTCGGCGACGCGACCGACTACATCCTCAAGCACCAGGCCTGAGCAACGCTTGGGCCGGCCGCTGACCGGCCCCGCCACCCGGCGGTGGCGCCGTTGTCCCCGCTCAGGCGGGGGTAGCCCTCCTCGCAACGTTGGAGAAAGAATCCGTGAGCCCGACCAATCGCACCGTGGTCGTCACCGGTATCGGCGCAACCACACCGCTGGGTGGCGACGCAGCCTCTACCTGGGAAGGTCTGATCGCCGGCAAGTCCGGCGTGAAGCCCCTGGAGCAGGAGTGGGCGGCCGACCAGGCCGTCCGCATCGCGGCGCCCGTCGCCGTGGAACCCACCGAGGTCATCCCGCGGCCGCAGGCCCGCCGCCTGGACCGCTCGGCGCAGTTCGCGCTGATCGCGGCCAAGGAGGCGTGGGCGGACGCCGGTTTCACCGGTCCGGCCGGTGGTGAGGACAAGACCGTCGACCCCGACCGGCTCGGCGCGGTCATCGCCTCCGGTATCGGCGGTGTGACGACCCTGCTCGACCAGTACGACGTGCTGAAGGAGAAGGGCGTACGCCGCGTCTCCCCGCACACCGTCCCCATGCTGATGCCGAACGGCCCCTCCGCCAACGTGGGCTTGGCCGTGGGCGCCCGCGCGGGCGTGCACACGCCGGTCTCCGCCTGCGCGTCGGGCGCCGAGGCCATCGGCTACGCCATCGAGATGATCCGCACCGGCCGCGCCGACATCGTCGTCGCGGGTGGCACGGAGGCGGCGATCCACCCGCTGCCGATCGCCGCGTTCGGCAACATGATGGCGATGTCCAAGAACAACGACGACCCGCAGGGCGCCTCGCGTCCCTACGACGTCGCCCGCGACGGCTTCGTCCTCGGCGAGGGCTCCGGCGTGATCGTCCTGGAGTCCGCCGAGCACGCCGCCAGGCGCGGGGCCCGCGTCTACGCGGAGGCGGTCGGCCAGGGCATCTCCGCCGACGGCCACGACATCGTGCAGCCCGAGCCGGAGGGGCGCGGCATCTCGCACGCCCTGCAGAACCTGCTCGACAGCACCGATCTGAACCCGGCCGAGATCGTGCACGTCAACGCGCACGCCACCTCGACCCCGGCCGGTGACATCGCCGAGCTGAAGGCGCTGCGCAAGGTGTTCGGCGACGACACCGACCACATGGCGGTCTCGGCGACCAAGTCGATGACCGGTCACCTGCTGGGTGGCGCGGGCGGCGTCGAGTCCGTCGCGACAGTCCTCGCCCTGTACCACCGGGTGGCTCCGCCGACCATCAACGTCGAGAACCTCGACCCCGAGGCCAACGCCGACATCGTCCGCGGCGAGGCGCGCAAGCTGCCCGTCGAGGGCCGTATCGCCGCCCTGAACGACTCGTTCGGCTTTGGCGGCCACAACGTGGTGCTGGCGTTCCGTTCGGTCTGAGCAACGCACTTGTACGTGTGTGAGGGGCCCCCACTGGCCAGTGGGGGCCCCTCGTGCGTGCCGGGCGAGTATCAGACCACCTGGTGCAGCCAGCGGACCGGCGCTCCTTCACCCGCGTACCTGAACGGCTCCAGTTCGTCGTCCCAGGGCTTGCCCAGGAGCTTGGCGAGGTCGGCTTCCAGGTCGGTCTCGCCGCGTTGGGAGCGGGCGAGGGCGGCACGGAGGCGGTCCTCGGGGATGAGGATGTCGCCGTGTATGCCGGTGACGGCGTGGAAGATGCCGAGGTCGGGGGTGCAGCTGTAGCGCTCGCCCTCGGCGGTGGGGCAGGGCTCGGCGGTGACCTCGAAGCGCAGGAGGTGCCAGCCGCGCAGCGCGGAGGCGAGCTTGGAGGCGGTGCCGGCCTCGCCCTGCCAGGAGAACTCCGAGCGCCAGGTGCCGGGGGCCGCGGGCTGCCGGATCCAGTCGAGGTTGACGCGCGTGCCGAGCACCCCGGCGACGGCCCACTCGACGTGCGGGCACAGCGCGCGCGGCGCGGAGTGCACGTACAGAACTCCACGTGTCGTCACCGGAACCTCCGGGCAGAGCGGGACATCTTGCTACTGGGCTTGGTGGCAGTGGCGTGGGGGCCACGTTGATGGCGAGGCTACCGTGCGGTGGCGCAAGGAGTGTGACGTACCGTCGGTCCCGGTGCCGTGAAACGCCTGCCATTCACTCGGCAGGACGCCTGTACGGGTGTGAAGCGTTCCATCTTGTGCGGCGCATCTTGTGCGAGTGGGAACCCTCGCGCGTTGTTATGGAGGGGAGCACGGGGCGCCCCGTGCACGTCGACCGAGGGGATCACCAGGGAATGCGGAAGCCAAGCCACCGCGTGCGGGCCGTTCTCGCCATGACGGCGGCGGCCGTCCTGGGCGTCGCCGGGTGCGACGCCGTCGGTGGCACCTCACCGGGGCCGTCCGGTACGAAGGCGAGGCCGTCGCCGACCCGGACCCCGGTGTGGGACAGCAGCCCGGCATCAGTGGCGGCCGTGGGCGATTCGATCACGCGTGGCTTCGACGCCTGTGCGGTCCTGACGGACTGCCCGGAGGTGTCGTGGGCGACCGGCAACAGCCCCGAGGTGGACAGTCTGGCCGTGCGGCTGCTGGGGAAGTCGAAGGCGGCCACGCACAGCTGGAACTACGCGGTGACCGGGGCGCGCATGGCGGACCTGCCGGGGCAGATGGCGCGGGCGGTGACGCGAAAACCGCAGCTGGTGGCGGTGATGGCGGGGGCGAACGACGCCTGTCGGTCGACGACGTCGGCGATGACGTCGGTGGCCGACTTCCGCGCCCGGTTCGAGGAGGCGATGAGCACCCTGCGCGGTTCCCTGCCCAAGGCTCAGGTGTATGTGGCGAGCGTGCCGAACCTGAAGCGGCTGTGGTCGCAGGGGCGCACGAACGCATTGGGCAAGCAGGTGTGGAAACTGGGTATTTGCCCGTCGATGCTGGGTGACGCGGACGCCGTGGACGCGGCGGCGACCCAGCGCCGGGACACGGTGGAGAAGCGGGTGGAGGACTACAACAAGGTCTTGCGGGAGGTCTGCGGGAAGGACCGGCGGTGCCGTTTCGACGACGACGCGGTCCACGACTACCGCTTCGGCACCGGCCAGCTGAGCCACTGGGACTGGTTCCATCCGAGCGTGAACGGGCAGGCCCGGCTGGCCGAGATCGCCTACCGCACGGTCACGGCGAAGGAGGCGTGACCTAGAGTTCCGAACATGAACGAACTCTTCGGAACACTTTCCGACGGCACCCCGGTGCACCGCTGGACTCTGGAGCGAGCGGGTGTTCGAGTGCGCATCTTGTCGTACGGCGGGATCGTGCAGTCGGCGGAGGTCCCGGACCGGGACGGGCGGGTCGGGAACGTGGTGCTGGGGTTCGCGGACCTCGACGGCTATCTCACGCATCCGGAGCCGTATCTGGGCGCCCTGGTCGGCCGTTACGCCAACCGGATCGGCGGCGCCCGCTTCGTTCTGGACGGGCGGACGTACGCCCTCGCGGCGAACAACGGGCCCAACTCCCTGCACGGCGGGGAGCGCGGCTTCGACAAGTGGGTGTGGGACGTGACGCCGGTGGAGCGCGGGGTGCGGCTGAGCCGGGTCAGTGCGGACGGCGAGGAGGGCTTCCCGGGGCGACTCGAGGTCTCGGCGACGTACACGCTGGACGCGTCCGGTGCGCTGCGGATCGCGTACGAGGCGGTCACGGACGCGCCGACGGTGGTGAACCTGACCAACCACAGCTACTTCAACCTCAGTGGCTCCGGGAACGCGAGCGGGCAGGAGCTGCGCCTGGCCGCCTCCCGGCACACGCCGGTCGACGCGGACCTGATCCCGACCGGGGAGCTCGTGGACGTGACGGGGACGCCCTTCGACTTCCGTTCGGCGCGCAGGACCGGTTACGGCTACGACGACAACTTCGTGCTGGACAAGGGCGTCACGGACGCACCGGTGGAGGTGGCCGAGCTGTACGACCCGGCGTCCGGGCGGGTGCTGGGCGTGGCGACGACCGAGCCGGGCATCCAGGTGTACACCGCCGACCACCTGGGCGACCCGTTCGAGCCGTGCGAGGGCCTCGCGCTGGAGACGCAGCACTTCCCCGACTCGCCGAACCGGCCGGAGTTCCCGAGCACGGAGCTGCGGCCGGGGGACGTGTACCGGTCGGAGACGGTGTACGCGTTCTCGGTACGTTAGGACGCCTCGGCACAGCGGGCGCACAGGTACGAGCCCCGGTCCGGCGTCAGGTTCCGGACCGGGGCAGGTACGTGTGTCAGACGTTAATCGTCGTGGTGACCCTGCGGTCCGTGATCGAGCGCCCCACCTGGATTTCGTACGAACCCTTCACAAAAGCCCACGAACTGGTCTTCTCGTCCCAGATCTCGAAGGCGCGTCGCGGGATGTCCAGCACGGCCTCGACGGTCTCCCCCGGTTCGGCGGCGACGCTCGCGAAAGCGGCCAGCCAGCGGGCGGGACGGTCGGTGTCCGGGGCGCTGGGCGCCAGGTACAGCTGGACAATCTCCCGCCCGGCGCGCGCACCCGAGTTGCTCAGGCGCACCTTCGCCCTCGCGCCGTCGGCCTCGACCGACTCATAGGTCCAGTCGGTGTAGCCGAGTCCGTGCCCGAAGGGGTACGACGGGGTCCGGCCCTCCTTCTCCCAGGCGCGGTAGCCGATGAACACGCCTTCGGTGTAAGGGAGTTCACCCTCTGACGGAATCACCTGGGTGACGGGGGCGTCGGTCAGGGAGCCCCAGGTGGTGGGGAGTCGGCCGCCGGGTTCGTGGGCGCCGGTCAGCACGTCGGCGAGGGCGGCGCCGCCCTCCTGGCCGGGGAACCAGCTGAGCAGGACGGCCGCGACCTCCTCACGCCACGGAAGCTCCACCGGGGAGCCGGAGTTGACGACCACGACGGTGTGCGGGTTGGCGGCGGCGACGGCACGGACCAGGTCGTCCTGGCGGCCGGGCAGGCGCAGGTCACGGCGGTCGAAGCCCTCGGACTCGACACGGTCGGTGGTGGCGACCACGACGACCGCGGTGTCGGCGGCGCGGGCCGCCTCGACGGCCTCCGCGATCAGTTCGTCGTCGGTGCGCCGTGGCTCCTGGTGGGTGAGGGCGAAGCCGACGACCTTGATCGGGACCTCGTCGGGGATGTCGACGACGTACGTCAGGGAGACCTCGACCGGTGCGCCGGCGGTGAGTTCGGGCCGGGCGCGGGCCACCGGGGTGCCGACGAACGCCTCGAAGGCGTCGGCGTCGTCGGCGGGGCGCTGGACGTCGTCGAGGTACGTGGTGCCGTCGACGGTGAGGGTGAAGGCGCCCGTGCCCGTGATGCCGAAGGTGTGCGGGCCGCTCTCGCGCGGGGTGAACGTGCCGGTCAGTTCGACGGTGTGAAGGCGGTCGAGGGTGACGCCCTCGGGGAGGTCGGCGCCCATCCACTGGATCTGGCCGCTCGGTGCGGAGCGGGTGCCGATGACCTGGCCGGCGACGTCGCGGCAGACAGCGCGCAGGGTGAACCCCTGGTCGGCGACGGCGAGTTCGGTGGACGGGTCGGCGCCGACGGCGTAGCTGAGGGTGCCGTCGGGGAGGGCGGCGGTGAGGCCGTCGAGCGGGGAGACGACGTGCGCGGGGAAGACGGTGGCGGAGCCGCCGCCGAGGACGCGGGCGTCACGGGCGGCCGCGCCGATGAGGGCGACGGTGCCCTGCCTGAGCGGGAGCACGCTGTTCTCGTTGCGGACGAGGACGAAGGAGCGGCGGGCGATCTCGCGGGCCAGGGCCTCGCCGTCGACGGGCGCGGGCGGCTCGGGGACGACGGGTTCGGCGCCCTTCAGGATGCCGAGGCGGGCGGCGAGCCGCAGGACGTTGCGTACGGCGTCGTCGACCCTGGTCTCCGGCACCGCGCCGTCCCGGACGGCTTGGGCGAGGGCGTCGCCGTAGACGGTCCGGGGGCCGGGCATCGCCACGTCGAGGCCGCCTTCGATCGCGCCGACGGTGGAGCGGGCGGCGGTCCAGTCGGAGACGTTGAAACCGTCGAAGCCCCATTCGCCGCGCAGGACTTCGTCGACGAGGTGGTGGTGCTCGGTCATCGTGGTGCCGTTGACCGTGTTGTAGGCGGTCATGATGCCCCAGGGGTGGGCGTTCTCCACGATGGCCTCGAAGGGGGCCAGGTACAGCTCGCGCAGGGCGCGTTCGCCGACGAGGTTGTTCACGGTGAGGCGGTCGGTCTCGGCGTCGTTGGCGACGAAGTGCTTGACGGTGGTGCCGACGCCGCCGGACTGGACGCCCTGGACGTAACCGCTGCCGATGCGGCCGGTGAGGTACGGGTCCTCGCTGTAGGCCTCGAAGTGGCGGCCGCCGAGCGGGGAGCGGTGGAGGTTGACCGTGGGGGCGAGCAGCACGTGGACGCCCTTGCGGCGGGCCTCCTGGGCGAGCAACACACCTGCCTCGCGGGCGAGTTCGGGGTCCCAGGTGGCGGCGAGGGCGGTCGGGGAGGGCAGCGCGACCGACGGGTCGTCGGCACTCCAGCGCACGCCCCGGACGCCGATCGGGCCGTCGGACATCACCAGGGAGGGCAGGCCGATCTCGGGCAGGGCGGGCAGGGACCACATGTCCTGGCCCGCGAGGAGCCGCGTCTTCGCGGCCAGGCCGAGCCTGCCGAGAGCGGCCTCGACGACCGCCTCGCGCTGTTCGTCGGACGCGCTGGTTTCCTGGGTCCTCGCCATGTGGGTGCCTCCTCGTCGACGTCCACGGACGTCTCCATCCTGCCTCCGCCGCCCGCGAAGCACTCGGAACCGCAACCATCGAACTGCGGTACTACTGGCCCCAGACGACGGCCAGGGTCTTGCTCACCGCGCACAGTGCGGCGAAGGCGACCGCCCACTGCCACGCCCCGGCGGCGAACAGCGCGGCGACGCCCGCGCCGAACCAGGCCACTTCGAAGGCTGCCCGGCCCGCGCCCCGCGTCTTGAACCGCGCCCTCGGCGACCCGCACAGCGCCCACACCACGATCAGCACGGCGGGAGCGCCGAGGCCGGCCGGCCAGGTCACCGGCGTCGGCGCGTCGAGGGTGAAGCCCCAGTAGGCGGCGGCCGCGAGGGCGCCCAGCTCGATCAGGAAGAGAACGCCCAGGTTGGCTGCCTTCATGAGCAGCAGTATCACCCGCCTGCGGGCACCGCGGCCACCACTTCGATCTCGAGCAGCGCCTCGGGCCGAAACAGTCGCGGCACTTCGAAGGTCATGCTGGTCGGTGGGGTCCCGGTGAGGAACTCCCGGCGGACGGCGCCGTATTCGTCGAGCCGGCCGATGTCCGTCAGATACGTCCGGATGTTGATGACGTCGGCGAGGGTGGCCCCGTGGGCCTTCAGCAGCGCGTCGATCGTCTCGAAGACGCCCCTGCTCTGCTCGGCGAGGGTGGCACCCTCGGCGATCTGACCGGAGACGAACAACAGGACGCTCCCGTCGGCGTGTTCGACGCGGGCGACCTGGGAGTAGTAGGGGCTGAGGGGCTGGGGCGCGGAGGCGGGGTTGTCCAGGGTGATCTGCATACGGTGACGCTAGGCCGGGACCCGGGATGCGACAAGCGAATGTCTAGCATGACTGTCATGCTGAACTCGCATGGCAGGACTGAGGAGTTGCCGGACCTCTCCACCGTCTGGCTCCGGGCGTTCCTGGAGGTCGCCCGGGAGGAGTCCTTCACGGTGGCCGCGCGGACGCTCGGGTGGACGCAGTCCGCGGTGTCCCGGCAGATCTCCTCGCTGGAGACGGCACTGGGCGGCGCCCCGCTCTTCGACCGGCTGCCACGGGGCGTACGGCTGACGGAGGCCGGACGGATCCTGGTGCCGTACGCGCGGGCGGTGGCGGGGGCGCTGGGCGGGGCCGGGAAGGAACTGGCGGCCCTGCGCACGGGGACCGGCGGACGCCTGCGGTTCGGCGCCTTCGCGACCGCCGACGCCGCCCTCGTCCCCCAGGCCCTCGCCGCCTTCCGCGCCCGCCACCCCGGCGTCCACGTCACCCGCGAGGAAGGCTTCACCGCCGGCCTCCTCGACCGGCTGACCGCCGGACATCTCGACCTGGCGGTGGTCTCCACGACGGGCGGCGCCCCGCCGGACACGTACGACCTCCACCACCTCCTCGACGAGCCCCTGTTCGTGGCCGTCCCCGCCGATCACCCCCTCGCGGACCACGCCGGCCCCGTGCGGCTCGGCCAACTCGCCGACGCCGACTGGATCTCCGGCGCGCACCGGCCCGAGGGCACCCTCCTCGACGCGGCCCTGCGCCAGGGGTTCCGGCCGCGCGTGGCGCACGTCGTGGCCGAGTGGACCGCCAAGCAGGGGTACGTCGCCGCGGGCCTCGGCGTGACCCTGGTTCCGGCGCTGGCCGCCGCGTCCGTACGACCGGACATCGCGCTGTTGCCCGTACGCGACGAGGGCGGCCCGGCACGGGCGGTGTACGCGGCCACGGTGCGGGGGCGGTCGCCGACGACGGCGGCGGAGGCGTTCGTCGGAGCGCTGCGGGAGGCGGCGGCGGAGATCCCCACCTGAGTCACGCGCCATGGCGTGGGCCACTCCCGCCACGCGATACTGCGCACGTCCCCCCACCGCGACGGAAGGACTCAACCGCCGTGCATTCCATACGAGTTCGGGTCGGCGTCCTCGGCCTTGCCCTGTTGGCCGGCCTCTCGGCCCCGACGACCGCGAGCGCCGCGGAGGCGGCACCGGCGCCGACCGTCGAGGAGCAGCGCCTCGACCGGGCCGTGCCCCAGGAGATCCTCCGGCGGTCCGGATTCGACGCCGTGGCACCGGAGTTCGCGCGGGCTCTGGGTGCCGCGCGGTCGTACGCGCGGGCCCGGCAGGTCGTCGTACGCGAGGGGTCGGCGCTGTGGCGGCGGGCGGTGGACCGGGCGCAGGGGCGGGGGCCGGCGGGCGGTGACCTCAGCCGGGACGACGACCGGCCGCTGTACTGGGCGCGGCTGGGGATGACGCGGGAAGTGCGGGGCTGGGAGCCGCGGTTCGGGCTGAGTGATGCCCAACGGGCGGGTCTGCTGGACGCGTTGGAGCGGACCTCCCGTGGGCAGACCGGCATCCGGTACCCGGCGGGGCTCCGGCGTGTCCTCGTCACCGGCTTCGATCCGTTCACGCTGGACCGGGACGTGCGCATCTCCAACCCGTCCGGGGCCACCGCGCTCGCCCTCGACGGCACGGTGATCGAGACGGCGGAGGGCCCGGCGCGGGTCGAGACCGCCGTGTTCCCGGTGCGCTGGGCGGACTTCACGGCGGGGACGGTGGAGCGGACGCTGCGGCCGTATCTGCCGAAGGTCGACCTCTTCGCGACCGTGAGCCAGGGACGCGTCGGCCGCTTCGACGTGGAGCGGACCAACGGGGCCTGGCGCGGCGGCTTCGGGGACAACGACAACGTCGGGCGGACGGAGACGATCCCGGTCGCCGACCCGGCCTCGCAGCCGCAGTGGACGACCACGACCCTGCCGTACGCGCGGATCGTGGCCGCGGGCACCGGGCGCTTCCCCGTGTACGACAACACGAGCGTGACCGAGATTCCGGCGGGCGGGACACAGGCCGTCGTACGGCCCGAGGGGCCCACGCCCGGGTCGACGGCGCGGGCCGGGGGCGGTGGGGACTACCTCTCCAACGAGATCGCCTACCGGGCGACGCTGCTGCGGGACCGGCTGGGGCTGCACGACGTGCTGCCGGGCGGGCACGTGCACACGCCCGTGCTGCAGTTCGGGGCGGGCAACACCACCGAGGTGACCGATCCCGAGTTCGTACGCAACCGGCTGGACATCATCGCGCAGGTCCGGGCGATTCTGGTGGCCGCGGCCGGGAGGTAGGCGGCTTCTCAGCGCCTACAGCGGGTCCTCGGTGCAGGAGTGCACCCAGCGGTGGGCCGAGATGTTGTTCTCCATCTTCTCGCCGCCGCCCGCCCCGTTCTCCGGGAAGTAGTACCAGTACAGGTTTCCGTACGACCAGCCGTTCTGAATGCAGGCTCGCGCGCCGTCCCAGCCGCCGGCGTCGTCCGCGTTGTCCCAGTACACGAGGACGTCCTCGTAGGCCCCCGGAAAGCCCCGGTTCTCGACCGAGCTCGCCTCGTTGCGGATGCCGCCTCGCGGCGAGCAGGAGCTCCAGTTGGCGTCGTCTCCGGACCAGGCGCAGTACCCGCCCATGAGGCCCACGTATTCGTAGGCGTAGAAGTTTCCGTCGGCCGCGACGGCCTTGGGTGCCGGGGCGCCGTCCGCGGCCTGAGCCGTCGCCGGTGCCAGGAACGCGGTGAGCCCGGTCAGAACGGCCGCTGCCAGCCCGGCGCGGAACGCGGTGGTCCTCATGATCTTCCCCTTCTCCATGGTGGTCTTCCTGGTGGGTCGGTCGGTCTCGAGTCAGTCGGTGCTGGTGATCGCCCGGCCCCGTGGCAGCGCCGCGCGCTGCAGGCGGTCCCGCTCGCGGAACGCCAAGGGGTGCTCGGCCTTGAGCGCATCGCCGTAGCGACTGCTCAGCCGGCCGACGGTTCGGGACAGCCCGCTGCTCAGCGCGCACGCCGCCTCGGCGACCGCCGTGCGCCGTTCCTCGGCCGGCGTGGCCCTGCCGGGCGCGTCGAGGAATCGGGCGCGCGCCGCCGCCGGGTCCGGATGGGGCAGGCCGCGTCCGCGCATGCAGGCGGACCAGGCGTGCACGGCTCCGGCGTAGGCGGGGGCGGCGGTCACCTGCGACCGGCGCAGGCCGGACAGCGCCTGGGTGACGGCTTCGGCACGGAACCAGGCCACGAGGTTCCCGTAGAGCTCCGTCTCCGCCTCCGCTGTGCATCCCTCGTCACTGCGGCCCACCTCCGCGCCGGAGGGCAGTTTCACGGTCAGCGCGTTGCGCTTGCGCCCGTGCAGGGCGTCCATCGCGTCGGCACGGCGTTCGGCGCCCAGAGACTGGGCGTAGCGCCGGTTGGGGTCGGCGGCCCGGAGCGCGCGCGCCCGCCGCTCCAGGTCGCTGCCGTACCCGTGCTCGCGTGCCCAGGCCACGTCGTCGAGCACGTACGGGAAGTCACGCTGCTCGGGAATCGGGTGCTCAGGCACCTTCCAGACGGTGAACCCGTGCCGGCTCATGCACCGTTGGACGAGCGTCTGCTCCGCGTCGTACAGCAGTGACCGTTCGGCGGCGGAGACGGGTGCCGGGACGCTGAGGGAGGTCTTCGCCCCCTCGCCGGCCCCCGAGCAACCGCCGACTGTGGCGGCGGCGAGAGCGAGGGCGAGCAGTGAGGCCGCCGAAGTCGCGCGAGCCCGCCGGAACCTGGCCATGTCAGAACTCGCAGTCGCTGACGTGTGCCAGGTGTTCGTCCCCGGTGATGTAGTGGACCTGCGTGAAGTCCATCGCCTTCGCGGCTGCCGCGGGGCCGGCCACCGTGGCGGCGACGAGGCCGGTGATGGTCAGCGCCCTGACCGCTTTGCGTGCGTGCACGGGTCCCCCTGTTTCCGGGATGGTCGGCGTGGCCCACGTCAGCGGGTGTCGACCGGGGGACGGGTGTGGTGGGCTCCCCGTATGACAGGTCAGGGGGCCTGGCCGGGCACCTCGGCGCGTTCCGGCTCCTCCGCGGCGCCGTCCTCGCCGTCCTCGTCCGTCTCCTCCCCCAGCAGCTCCCGCGCCAGCAGCGTCGCGCCCGCCACCGCGCCCGGCATCAGGAAGACCGCGACGAAGGGGACGAGGAAGGCGAGGCCGAGGGGGGTGCCGAAGCCCCAGATGAGGGTCTTGCGGGAGCGCAGGAGGGCGAGGCGTTCGCGGAGTGCGACGCCTCGACGCTGGAGGGCTACGGCGGTGAGTTCCTCGGTGAGGAAGAAGCCGGTGACGAAGAAGCCGAGCACCGGGACGACGGTCTGGCCGACGAACGGGATGAAGCCGAGGGCGAACAGCAGGACCGCCCACAGCAGCGCCCGGACCACGATGCGCAGGCTGTCGCGGGCCGAGATCCACAGCTCGCGCCAGAGCGGGAGACCGGACTCGGGCGCCGTGCCGTCGGGCGAGACGTCGCGGTCGACCTTCTCGGAGAGGTTCTCGTAGAAGGGTTGGCCGATCAGGAGCGTGACCGCGGTGAAGGTCAGGACGGAGAGGAGGAGGGCGAGCGCGAACAGGACGACGGTGAGGAAGCCGCGGAAGAGGCCGAGCCAGGGGCTCGACCAGTCGTCGGCGAAGGGGGTCGCCCAGGCGACGAAGTCCTGACCCCACAGGGCGAGCGCGACGAGCGCCGCCGCATAGAGGACCAGCGTGATCAGCCCCGGGACGAGCCCGAAGCCGTACTGCTTGCCGTGCCGGGCCACCCATCGCTGGCCCTTCAGCAGATAACCGAAACCCGCCCCGAGATCACGCATGACCGAACTCTATCGAGGGGTGGCTGGAACACCTGCGGCCGGTCCGCGGGAGGACATTGAGTCGAACGGGCACACCTCGCCGTACCGATCATCAGCAGCTGCGATCTCGGGCATTGTGCACCATGGCACACGCGCACAGCGGCCGAAGTAGAGGAGAGCGGATGACGCAGGAGATCCAGGGCACCGTCGCGGACGGCTACGAGGCCGTGCGGGAGGAGTTCGCCGCTTTCGTGGCCGGGGAACGGCCCGACTACGAGGGCCAGTTGAGCGCCTACGTACACGGCCGCCGGGTCGTCGACCTGTGGGCCGGGGACGGCGTCGACGCCGGGTCCCTGTACGGCGTGTACTCGTCCACCAAGGGCGCCGCGCACCTCGTGGTCGCGCTTCTCGTCCAGGACGGCACGCTGGAACTCGACCGCAAAGTGACCTACTACTGGCCCGAGTTCGCCGCCGAGGGCAAGGGCGCCCTGACCCTGCGCGAGCTGCTCGCCCACCGGGCGGGTCTGGTCGGCACGGACACCGGCTTCACCGCGGCGGAGCTGTCCGACGACCGGCAGATCGCCGAACGCCTCGCCGACCAGCGGCCGTTCTGGCGTCCCGGCACGGCCTTCGGCTATCACGCGCTGGTCATCGGCGCGCTCACCGGCGAGGTCGTACGGCGTGCCACGGGCCGTACGCTGCAGGAGGTGTACGAGGAACGGATCCGCGCCCCCTACGGGCTGGACTTCTTCCTCGGGCTGCCGGCCGTGCACGACTCCCGGTTCCGCCCGGTGCAGCCGATGGTGCCGACCGCCGAGCAGCAGGCCCTCCTCGACTCCCTGCCCACGGGGCCGCACACCCTCGCATCCATCGCCTTCAACCGGCACACCGACGATCCGACCGACCTGGTGGCCCTGCCCAACGACCGTACGGTCCGCGCCAAGGGTCCGGCGTCGGTCGGCGGGGTGGCCTCCGCGCGCGGGCTCGCCGGGATGTACGCGGCGGCGATCAGCGAGGTGGACGGGAAGGCGCCGCTGCTGAAGGAGGACACGGCGGCGGAGTTCGGGCAGTTCCACTCCGTGGGGTACGACCTGGTGGCGCGGACGCACAAGTCGTACGGGCTGGGTTTCCAGGCGACCGCTGACACGTGGCATCCGTTCCTGGGTGCGGGCGCCTTCGGGCACAGTGGGGCTGGTGGCAGCCAGGCGTTCGCGGATCCGCGGAGCGGGTTGGCGTATGGGTACACGCGGCGGCGGAACGCGTTCCCGGGTGGGGCGGCGCCGGAGAACAATCGGTTGGCGGCGGCGGTGCATGGGGCTGCGCCGGCTGAGCGGTAGTCCGGGCCATGGGCGAAGGCCGCACCCCGCGTTTCGGGGTGCGGCCTTCGTTGTGCGCAAGGAGTTGTGCGGGGGGCTGGTGGCGGGGTGACAGGCGTTTCGCTCGCCCGCGCTTGCGGGGTGCCGCCTGCGCCCACCCTCCCCCATCGCCCCAGGCGGCACGCATGCCCGCAGCTACGGCGGTGCGACTGCCCACAGGCTACGGCGGGGCGCATGCCCGCAGGCTGTGCGGGAGTCCTACAGCTTGACGATCATCTTGCCCGTGTTGTCGCCGCGCAGGACGCCGAGGAAGGCCTCCAGGTTGTTGTCGATGCCCTCGACGACCGTCTCGCGGTACTTCAGGTCGCCGGAGCGGACCCAGGCGCCGACCTCCTGGACGAACTGGGGCTGGAGGTCGTAGTGGTCGCCGACCAGGAGGCCCTCGATGCGGCCGCGGGTCTGGATGAGGCGGGCGAGGTTCTTCGGGCCGGGGGCGGGCTCGGTGTTGTTGTACACGGAGATCATGCCGCAGATGGCGATGCGGCCCTTCAAGTTGAGGGAGCCGATGGCCGCCTCCAGGTGGTCGCCGCCGACGTTGTCGAAGTAGACGTCCACACCGTCGGGCGCGGCCTCGCGCAGCTGCTCGCCGACGGGGCCGTTCTTGTAGTTGAAGGCCGCGTCGAAGCCGTACTCCTCGACGAGGAGCTTGACCTTCTCGTCGGAGCCGGCCGAGCCGATGACCCGGGAGGCGCCCTTGAGCTTGGCGATCTGGCCGACCTGGCTGCCGACGGCGCCGGCCGCGCCCGAGACGAAGACGGAGTCGCCCTCCTTGAAGGAGGCGGTGCGCAGCAGGCCGGCGTAGGCGGTCAGGCCGGTCATGCCGAGCACGCCGAGGTACGTCGACAGCGGCGCGGCCTCGGGGTCGACCTTGACGGCGCTCTTCGCGTCGACCGCCGCGTACTCGCGCCAGCCGAGGAAGTGCAGCACGTGGTCGCCGACGGCGATGCCCTCGGCGTTGGAGGCGACGACCTCACCGACGGCGCCGCCCTGCATGGCCTTGCCCAGCTCGAAGGGGGCGACGTAGGACTTGGCGGCGCTCATGCGGCCACGCATGTAGGGGTCGACGGAGAGGTACTTGTTCCGCACCAGCACCTGACCCTCGCCCGGCGTGGGCACCTCCGCCTCGACCAGGGCGAAGTCCTCGGGCTTCGGCCAGCCGACCGGGCGGCTGAGCAGGTGCCATTCGCGGTTGATCATGACAACAGCCTTTCACTTACTTCAGTGATTTACTTCAGTACCTGAAACAACCATGCTCCTGAATATTTCAGGTTGTCAAGTAACCGGGTACCCTGAATGCCATGGCCACACCACAGCAGACCCGCCGACCTGACGCCCTGACGCTGGAAGTCGTCGAGCTGATCGGGGAGGTCGTGGCCCGCTACTACGAGGACTACGAGGAAGCCGCCGCCGACCACGCGCTCACCGGGGCGCAGGCCCGGCTGCTCAGCCTGCTCACCTTGGAGCCGCTGCCGATGCGCAAGCTGGCGCAGAAGCTGAAGTGCGAGCCGTCGAACGTGACGGGGATCGTGGACCGGCTGGAGTCACGCGGTCTGGTCGAGCGCCGCCCGGCCCCGGCCGACCGCCGGGTGAAGGTCGCGGCGGCGACGGACGAGGGGCGCCGGGTGGCCCGGGGGCTGCGTGAGTCGCTGCACTTCGCGCGGGAGCCGCTGGCCGGGCTGTCGGAGGAGGAGCGGCTGACGCTGCGCGGGCTGCTGGCCCGGATGCTGCACACGGACGCCGAGTAGGCACCGGTCACGCGGTCGTCGAGGGAGTCCCGGTCACTCGGGGACGAACTCGTACTGCACCTCGTACAGGTGCCCCGCCTTCACCATCACCGTCGCCTCGACGGGCCGTTCGCCGTCGCTGTGGAGGAGACGCAGGGTACGCAGGACCGGGGTGCTGCTGGTGAGGCGGAGCGCCCGGTACTGCTCCTGGGTGGGGACGCGGGCGGAGACCCGGTCCACGCTGCGGCGGGGCGGGTGGCCGAGCTGCGCGAGGAGGGCGGGCGTGCCGCCCCTGATCCGGCGGAGGTCCGTCAGCGCCGTCCCCCGGGCGATCTCCCACGGGTAGTAGCAGGTGACGAGTTCGGCGGGCTCGTCGTCGACCAGCAGGAGCTGGCCGCGTCGTAAGACCGTGCCGTCCTCCGGGAGGCCGAAGGCCGCGCGGACGTCGGCGGGCGGGCGGCACTCCGTGACGTCGAGGATCGCGCTGCGGGCCTGCGCGCCGCGTCCGGCCGCCTCGGTGAGCCAGCGGTACGTCTGCCCGGTGCCGCCCGTGGCCATGGAGGCGGCGGGCCGCACCGTGCGCCGGCGGTGCTCACGGACCGTGACCGCCGCGCCCGCCCGGCCGACCACCAGGCCCTCCTCCTTCAGCAGGTGCAGGGCCTTCTGCACGGTGGCGTTCGAGGCCGCGAACCGGGTCTTCAGCTGTGCGGTGGACGGCAGGTTGGCGCCCGGCGGCAGTTCTCCGCCCATGATCTCGTCCCGCAGGTCGGCCGCGATCCGCTCGTGCAGCGAACGGCGGTCGGCGGCGTCCGGTTCGGCCTTGGGCACGGGGTCATCCGATCCTGATCTGGTAGCGCAGTCTCTGCCGGAGGGCGGGCATCACCATACGGTCGACCTGGATCGGCCGGCCGTCGCGGTCGAGCGTCTGCCTCGTCAGCCGTAGGACGGGCTCGTCGGGCGCGGTGCGCAGGGTCGCGCGCTCCTCCTCGTCGGGCATCCCGGCCGTCACGTCCTCCCGGACGAGGGCGCCGACGTGGCCCAGTTCGGCGAGGAGGGTGACGGCACCGCCGGGGATCTTGGCGGTGCGGGCGAGGGCGGTACCGCGGGCGATGCCGATCGGGTAGTAGGTGTCGGTCAGTTCGTTCGGCTCCTCGTCGAGCAGGATCAGCCGCCGCCGCACGACGACCGGCTCGCCCTCGGCGATCCCGAACAGCTCGGCCACGTCGGCCGGCGCGAGCACCTCACCGGCGTGCGCGATGCGCTGGCCGCCCCGCCGCCCCCGGGCCGCCGCCTCGGCGGCCCAGGGGTCGCCCTGTCCCGACTGGCGGGGCGTCAGATACGGCAACGACGTGCTGACCCAGCTGCTCGCGCTCAAGACGTCCTCCCGTCGGGGTTCTCCGGCCTTTTGTGCCCTACACGTTAGGCGACGCGCCCGAACCACTCCCATCCCCAGTACCTTTGGCCCAACCTTGCTGCTTTTCGTGAACAGAAGTAACGTGACGGCCCGCTGGACGCCCCAGGAACCACGGAGGACGCCCACCATGCCCGCGACACGGCAACGCCGCTTTCCCCGCTCCCGCACCTCCGTGCGCGACGCCCGGGAGTTCGCCCTCCAGGTCCTCGGGGACTGGGGCTGCACCGACCGGCTGGACGACATACGGCTCTGCGTCTCGGAACTCGCCACGAACGCCCTGCTGCACGGAGTGCCCCCCGGCCGGGAGTACTGCGTGAACCTTTCGCTCGACGGCGCGGTGATCCGCCTGGAGGTCCGTGACACCGGCGACCACGGACTCGCGGTCCGCGATCCGCGCCCCGACCCGCATGCTGACGAATGCTCAGGCCGCGGGCTGCTCCTGGCTCGTGAGCTGGCCGACGACTTCGGTGTGACCGAACATGTGGTCGGCAAGACGGTCTGGGCGACGTTCAAGACGGCTTCCGTGCCACGCCAGTTGGCCGAAAACGATTGGCGAGTCACCTGGCGGACGGGGCGTCCCGCCTCCTAAGTGCACCACCACAGGAAGCGGTTGCACGTCTCCGAAGGCGAAGGGTCCGGTCGCGGCTTCGAGGTGGTCGGGGCGGAGCTGGGGGCGGTCGTCGGGGTGGGGCTCGCCGCCGGGGCCGTCGTCGGACTGCTGGGCTGCGGGCCCCGCGTAGCCGACTGGGCATCCTTGTCCTTGTCGTCGTCTGGCTTGTCCGACTCGCTCTGCGACGGGGACGCGGAGGGCGACGTGGACGCCGAGGCGTCCGGAGAGGCCGACGTCGAGCCCTTGCCCCTGCCCTTGCCGGTCGAGTCCGCCGACGGGCCGGTCGTCTCCCCCGCCTCCTCCGAGGTTCCGCCCTCCGCCGAGGCGTCCCCGGCGCTCGCCTCCTTCGGATGCGAACCCGGCGCGTCCATGCCCAGCTCCGCGAGGCTCAGCCCGCCCGCCGCCAGCACGAAGCCCGCCGTGATCAGCAGGGCGCGGCGACGGCGCCGCCGATGCGCGGCCGCCTTGCGATCGCGACGGCTCGCCCCCGCACCGGCCGGCCCGGTCGCCTCCTCGTCATCGCCCCGCCCGCGCCCGCGGCGCCGCCCCTGGTCACCGCGCCGGGCCGCCCGCCCGCCCGGCTCGCCCTCGCCACCTCGGTCGTCCACGCCGGCCTCGGCCCCGTACGCCGCTTCATCGGCACCGCGCCCGCGCCCCCGGCGACGCCCCTGCTCACGGCGCCGGGCCGCCCGCCCGCGCGGTTCGTCCTCGCCGGCGCTCTCGTCGTCGGCGCCTTCGTCGTCGTGAGCGTCGTAGGTGTCCGCCTCCCGGTGGGTCCCGGTCTCGTACGGCTCGTCGGCGGCGGTCGGTCGCGTGTCCGTTTCGTGCGCGTACGCGCGGAGTGATTCCGCTGAGGCGCCGCAGCCCGGGCAGGCGAGGGCGCCGTTGAGGTGCCGTCGGCACGGGTGGCAGTAGTCCATGACGCGGGAAGACTAAGTTCCGGCCACGTGACGTTCCTAGGGGCCCCTGTGAAGGTTATGTGGCAAACCCGCCGTTCCGGCGCACCCCCTGAAGGAAACGGCCCACCATTCCACGCCAACTTGCGGCGTCCCCCCGGTAATCGCAGCATCCCCACCTCTTCTTCCCGAGATCATCTCGAAACCGACCATCGAAGCTGTCGAAACCGTTATGTGTGCGACCCATTGACACTCCCGCCGCCCCGTCCTTACTGTCTGCCCAGCATTTCGAACGAGTGACGAAATCTCGAACACGACGAGACGCACCCACTCGAACCGACGTACGCTTACCGACGAAGCAGCAAGGGGCAACTGCCGTGCGCATCACCGGAATCAGCACACACGTGGTCGGGACGCCTTGGCGCAACCTGACCTACGTCCAGGTGCACACCGACGAAGGCATCACCGGAGTCGGCGAGACCCGGATGCTGGGCCACACCGACGCGCTGCTCGGCTACCTCCGGGAGGCCGAGGGCAATCACATTCTCGGCTCCGACCCGTTCGCTGTCGAGGATCTCGTCAAGCGGATGAAGTACGGCGACTACGGCCGTGCGGGCGAGATCGTGATGTCCGGCATCGCCGTCATCGAGATGGCCTGCTGGGACATCAAGGGCAAGGCCCTCGGGGTGCCGGTCTGGCAGCTGCTGGGCGGCAAGGTGACCGACAAGGTCAAGGCCTACGCCAACGGCTGGTACACCACCGAGCGCACCCCGGAGGCGTACCACAAGGCCGCCCAGGGGGTCATGGAGCGCGGCTACAAGGCGCTCAAGATCGACCCCTTCGGCACCGGCCACTTCGAGCTGGACCACGAGCAGAGCCTGTACGCCGTCTCCCTCATCGAGGCCGTACGGGACGCCATCGGCCCGGACGCCGAGCTGATGCTGGAGATGCACGGCCGCTTCTCCCCGGCCACCGCGGTCCGCCTCGCCAAGGAGCTCGCGCCCTTCAAGCCGGCCTGGCTGGAAGAGCCCGTTCCGCCGGAGAACCTGAAGGCGCTGGAGAAGGTCGCCGCCAAGGTCGACATGCCGGTCGCCACCGGTGAGCGCATCCACGACCGGATCGAGTTCCGCGAGCTCTTCGAGAGCCAGGCCGTGGACATCATCCAGCCCGACGTCGGCCACATCGGCGGCATCTGGGAGACCCGCAAGCTGGCCGCCACCGCCGAGACCCACTACATGCTGGTGGCCCCGCACAACGTGGGCGGGCCGGTCCTGACCGCCGCCTCCCTCCAGGTCGGCTTCACCGCGCCGAACTTCAAGATCCTCGAGCACTTCAACGACTTCGCGGACGCGGACATCAAGAAGGTGGTCAAGGGCGCGCCGCAGGTCGTGGACGGCTACTTCCACCTCTCCGACGCGCCGGGTCTCGGTGTGGAGCTGGACGTCGACGCGGCCGCCGAGTTCCCGCAGCAGCAGGCCCGCTTCGACCTGTGGGCCGAGGGCTGGGAGCAGCGCAAGCCGAAGGGCTCCAAGTGAGCAGCGCTGTCGTGATCGAGGCGCCGGGCGAGCACCGGCTCACCTCGCACGAGCCCCGGCAGCCGGAGGCCGGTGAGGCACTCGTCCGGGTGCACGCCGTGGGCATCTGCGGCAGCGACCGCGAGGTCTACCAGGGCAACCGGCCCGAGGGCTACGTCCGCTATCCGCTGACCCCGGGCCACGAGTGGTCCGGGACGGTGGAGGCGGTCGGCGCCGGGGTGCCGGAGTCTCTGGTCGGCCGCAAGGTCGTCGGCGAGGGCTTCCGCAACTGCCAGGTCTGCGACCGCTGCCACGCGGGCGAGACGACCCTGTGCACGGCCGGATACGAGGAGACGGGCTTCACCCAGCCCGGGGCGATGGCGACCACCCTCACCCTCCCCGCCCGGCTGCTGCACGCCCTGCCGGACGACGCCGACCTGTCCGCCGCCGCCCTCCTGGAGCCGGCCGCCTGCATCGCGGCCGCCGCGATCAAGGCGAACGCGCGGCCCGGTGAGCGGGTCGCGGTGGTCGGCACCGGGACGCTGGGCATGTTCGCCGTCCAGTTCCTGAAGGCGGGCTCCCCGGCCGAGCTGCTCGTCGTCGGCACCCGCAACGACCGGGAGGCGCTCTCGCGGCAGTACGGGGCCACCGACTTCCGTACCCGCGACGAAGAGCTCCCCGACGACTTCGACGTGGTGATCGAGACCGCCGGGTCCGCCTCCGCCGCGCGGACCTCCGCCGCCCTGCTCCGGCGCGGCGGGCGGCTGGTCCTGACCGGCATCCCGGCGGCGGGCGCGGAGGGTCTCGACCCCACCGACCTGGTCGTACGGCAGCTGGAGGTGCACACCGTGTTCGGTGCGGCACCGGACGCCTGGGCGCACACCGTGCGGGTCTTCGCAGCCGGACTGCTCGACCCGTCACCGCTGGTCACGCACGAGCTGCCGCTCGCCGAGTTCTCGCAGGCCATCGAGCTGGTGGGGTCCGGCGATCCGAAGGTCGGCAAGGTCCTGCTCCGCCCATAGACGTACGCCGGTACGGGGACAACCTGACGGTCCCCGTACCGGCGTACACCCAGACCCGCACGCCTTGAGTCGCGAACCTCGCCCGAAATTTCGAACACGAAGGACACTCAGTGACCGACGCCTCCGCCACGGCCCCCCGTCGACCCGGTGAGCAGGCGCTCGCCGCGCTAGGCCTGGGCGCGCCCGACCTCTCCCCCGCCGACGCCTCGCCCCACACCTTCCCGGGTGGCGGCCGCTGGCGCACCGAGATCCCCTCGTGCGAGGGTCCCGAAGCACTGGCCGTCGTCCTCAAGGAGGCCTCGCGCCTCGATGTGCCGATCCACCGGATCAGCCAGGGCAGCGGTGTGTGGATGCTGACCGACGCCGAGATCACCGAGATGGTCGAGGCCACCGCCGAGCGCGACATCGAGCTCTGCCTGTTCACCGGCCCGCGCGGCACGTGGGACATCGGCGGCTCCACCCGTACCGACTCGCGCGGCGGGGGCCTCAGAGCCCGCGGCCACGACGCCGTGGCCGGCTGTGTGGAAGACGCCGTCCGGGCCACGGAGTTGGGCGTCAAGTGCCTGCTCGTCGCCGACGAGGGCGTGCTGTGGACGCTGCACCGCGCGCGCGTGGCCGGCATCATCCCGGCCGACACCACGCTGAAGGTGTCCGCGCTCATCGGACCGGTCAACCCGGCGGCGTACGCCGTGTACGAGGGTCTCGGCGGCGACTCCATCAACGTGCCCAGCGACCTGACGCTCGATCACCTCACGGAGATCCGGCGGGTGTCGGGCGCTCCCATGGACATGTACGTCGAGGCGCCCGACGACCTGGGCGGCTACATCCGGATGTACGAGATCGCCGAACTGATCCGGCGCGGTGCGCCGCTCTACCTGAAGTTCGGCCTGTCCAAGGCCCCCGGGATCTACCCGTACGGGCACCACATGCGGGATCTGACGCTCTCCACGGCCAAGGAGCGGGTGCGGCGCGGCCGGCTCGCCCTGGACCTCCTGGAGCGCCATGGAGCGGGCGCAGACATGGCGCCGCTGGGCTCCCGGCTGCCCGGCGAACTGAACAGGTTCGCCATCGGGTCATAACGTTCCGGAAACCTCGCTTCACAGAAGCCGACACAGGCACGCAGAATCCCACACATCTGTTCGGTGTCCCGGCGCCCGACCCCGCCGGGAGTGTCCTCGCCCCATTTGCGAGACCGACCCCTGCACAACCATCAAGGATGATGACCATGCGTAACCGCAGAGCCGCTCTCGCCGCCATCGCCGGAGCCGCCTCCCTCGCCCTCACCCTCTCCGCCTGTGGCCAGAGCAGCGAAGGCGGCAGCGACGAGAAGAAGGGGGACGCCAAGGGCGGCACGATCGGCATCGCGATGCCGACCAAGTCCTCCGAGCGCTGGATCTCCGACGGCAAGAACGTCGTCAAGGACCTCGAGGCCAAGGGCTACAAGACCAAGCTGGTCTACGGCGAGGACGACCCCGACCAGCAGGTCTCGCAGATCGAGAACCTGATCACCCAGGGTGTGAAGGCCCTGGTCGTCGCGGCCATCGACAACAAGTCGCTGAACAACGTCCTGCAGCAGGCCGCCGACGCCAAGATCCCGGTCATCTCCTACGACCGCCTGATCCTCGGCACGCCGAACGTCGACTACTACGCGTCCTTCGACAACGAGAAGGTCGGCCAGCTCCAGGCCAACTACATCGTCGACAAGCTCGGCCTGAAGAACGGCAAGGGCCCGTTCAACATCGAGCTCTTCGCCGGCTCCAACGACGACAACAACACGAAGTACTTCTTCGGCGGCGCGATGAGCGTCCTGCAGCCGTACATCGACAGCAAGAAGCTCGTCGTCCAGTCCGGCCAGACCAAGCTCACCCAGGTCACCACCCTGCGCTGGGACGGCGCCACCGCCCAGCGGCGCATGGACGACATCCTGACCAAGTCGTACAAGAGCAAGAAGGTCGACGCGGTCCTGTCGCCGTACGACGGCATCTCCATCGGCATCCTGTCGGCGCTCAAGTCCGACGGTTACGGCTCCGGCAGCAAGAAGCTGCCGGTCCTCACGGGCCAGGACGCCGAGCTCGCCTCCGTGAAGTCGATCATCGCGAACCAGCAGACGATGACCGTCTACAAGGACCTGCGCAAGCTCGCCGAGGTCGCCTCGAGCATGGTCGACGACGCCCTCAACGGCAAGAAGCCCGAGGTCAACGACACCAAGACCTACGACAACGGCAAGAAGGTCGTCCCGGCCTACCTGCTGCAGCCGGTCAGCGTCGACAAGACCAACTACCAGAAGGAACTGGTAGACGGCGGTTACTACACGGCGGACCAGCTCAAGTAAGCGTCGAACCTTACGGATTGGAAGGCACGACCATGGCGGGACCCGTCCTGGAAATGCGCTCGATCGTCAAGACCTTTCCCGGCGTCAAAGCGCTGTCGGACGTCTCACTGACCGTCCGTCAGGGCGAGGTCCATGCCATCTGCGGGGAGAACGGCGCCGGCAAGTCCACCTTGATGAAGGTGCTCTCCGGCGTCCATCCGCACGGCACCTACGAGGGCGACATCCTCTTCGAGGGAGAGATCTGCTCCTTCAAGGACATCCGGGCGAGCGAGCAACGCGGCATCGTCATCATCCACCAGGAGCTGGCGCTGGTGCCGTTTCTCTCCCTCGCGGAGAACATCTTCCTCGGCAACGAGCACGCCACGGGCGGGCTCATCAACTGGAACGAGACCCTGCGGCACGCCTCCGAGCTGCTGCGCCGGGTCGGTCTGAGCGACCACCCGGAGACCCGCGTCGCCGACATCGGCGTGGGCAAGCAGCAGCTGGTGGAGATCGCGAAGGCGCTGTCGAAGGAAGTGAAGCTGCTCATCCTGGATGAGCCGACCGCGGCCCTGAACGACGAGGACAGCGACAAACTCCTCGATCTCATCCTGGAGTTGAAGAAGCAGGGCATCACCTCGATCATCATCTCCCACAAGCTCAACGAGATCCGCAAGGTCGCGGACTCGGTGACGATCATCCGCGACGGGCAGTCGATCGAGACGCTCGACGTGAAGGCGGCGGAGACGACCGAGGACCGGATCATCAGCGGCATGGTCGGCCGCGACCTCGACCACCGTTTCCCCGAGCGCACCCCGCACGAGCCGGAGAAGGGCGCGGCCCCGGCGCTGGAGATCCGCAACTGGACCGTGCACCACCCGATCGACCAGCAGCGCAAGGTGGTCGACGACGTGTCGATCCAGGTGCGGCGCGGGGAGATCGTCGGCATCGCGGGCCTCATGGGCGCCGGCCGCACCGAGCTCGCGATGAGCGTCTTCGGGCGCTCCTACGGCCGGCACGCGGGCGGCACGGTCCTCAAGGACGGCGAGGAGATCCGTACGAAGTCCGTCGCCGAGGCGGTCGGGCACGGCATCGCGTACGTCACCGAGGACCGCAAGCACTACGGCCTCAACCTCATCGACAACATCAACCGCAACATCTCGCTGACCGCGCTCAACAAGGTCGCCAAGGGCGGCGTGGTCGACGAGCACGAGGAGCGGAAGGTCGCCGAGCGCTTCCGCAAGTCGATGAACATCAAGGCGCCGACCGTCTTCGAGACGGTGGGCAGGCTGTCCGGCGGCAACCAGCAGAAGGTCGTCCTCAGCAAGTGGATCTTCGCGGGTCCCGAGGTGCTGATCCTGGACGAGCCGACGCGCGGTATCGACGTCGGCGCCAAGTACGAGATCTACACGGTCATCGACCAACTGGCCGCCGAGGGCAAGGCGGTCGTCTTCATCTCCTCCGAGCTGCCGGAACTGCTCGGTATGTGCGACCGCATCTACACGATGGCCGCCGGGCGGCTCACGGGCGAGTTCCCGCGGGCCGAGGCCACGCAGGAAGTGCTGATGCGCCAGATGACGAAGGACAAAGAGGTAACCCGATGAGCACCGACGTGACCGACAAGAGCCCGGCCGCCGCGCCGCCCGGCAAGAGCGGCGGATCGGCCACCGGTGGCGGTCTGCTCCAGCTGGTGCTGGGCGGCCTGCGCCGCAACATGCGCCAGTACGGCATGCTGATCGCGCTCGGCCTGATCGTGGTCCTCTTCCAGGTGTGGACCGACGGCGACCTGCTGCTGCCGCGCAACGTCTCCAACCTGGTCCTGCAGAACAGCTACATCCTGATCCTCGCGATCGGCATGATGCTGGTGATCATCGCGGGTCACATCGACCTGTCGGTCGGCTCACTGACGGCGTTCGTCGGCGCCTTCGCGGCCGTACTGACGGTGGAACACAAGGTGGCCTGGCCCCTCGCGGTGGTGCTGTGCCTGATCGTGGGCGCGATCGCCGGCTCGGTACAGGGCTTCCTGATCGCGTACCTCGGGATACCGTCCTTCATCGTCACCCTCGCGGGCATGCTGCTCTTCCGCGGTCTGACGGAGATCTTCCTGGAGGGCCAGACCCTCGGCCCGTTCCCGGACGGCCTGCAGAAGATGGGCAACGGCTTCCTGCCGGAAGTCGGCCCGAACACGAATTACCACAACATCACGCTGCTGCTGGGCTTCGCCCTGATCGCCTTCGTGGTCCTCCAGGAGGTCCGCGACCGCAAGCGCCAGCAGGAGTTCTCGCTCGACGTCGTGCCGCGCAACCTCTTCCTGCTCAAGCTCGTCGCCATCGTCGCCGCGATCCTCACCGTCACCATGCTGCTCGCCAGCTACAAGGGCGCGCCGATCATCCTGATCGTCCTCGGCCTCCTGGTCGTCGGCTACGGCTACGTCATGCGCAACGCCGTCTTCGGCCGTCACATCTACGCGATCGGCGGCAACCTGCCGGCGGCGAAGCTGTCCGGCGTCAAGGACAAGAAGGTCACCTTCTACGTCTTCCTGAACATGGGCGTGCTGGCGGCCCTGGCGGGTCTGGTCGTCGCCGCCCGTCTGAACGCGGCCTCGCCGAAGGCCGGCCTCAACTTCGAGCTCGAGGCCATCGCCTCGTCGTTCATCGGTGGCGCGTCCATGAGCGGCGGTGTCGGTACCGTCCTCGGCGCGATCATCGGTGGTCTCGTCCTCGGCGTGCTGAACAACGGCATGAACCTCCTCAGCGTCGGCACCGACTGGCAGCAGGTCATCAAGGGCCTCGCCCTGCTGGCCGCGGTCGGCTTCGACGTGTGGAACAAGCGCAAGTCCGGTTCCTGAACCGGAACGGGCCCCGCCGGAAGGCGGGGCCCGTTTTTTTCTGTGTCAGGGGTCATGTGTCAGGGTTCAGGGGAAGGCAGGACGTGATGAAGACGCTCTTCGGCGAGCTCGCCGACGGCACGAAGGTCTCCAGCTGGTTCCTGGAGAACGGCGGGACCCGGCTGAGGGTCCTCGACTACGGCGGCATCGTCCAGTCCCTGGAGATCCCCGACCGGGACGGCCGGTACGCCAACGTCTCCCTCGGGTTCGACACCATCGAGGACTACATCGCCGGCAGCCCGTACTTCGGAGCGCTGATCGGCCGCTACGGCAACCGCGTCGCCGAGGGCCGGTTCACCCTGGACGGCGAGAACCACCAGCTGCCCCTCAATGACGGTGCGCACAGTCTGCACGGCGGCACGGAGGGCTTCGACCGGCGCGTCTGGGAGGTCGAGCCGTTCACCGACGGCCCGGACGTCGGCCTGCACCTGTACCTCACGAGCGTCGACGGCGAGATGGGCTACCCGGGCACGCTCGAGGTGAAGGTCACGTACACCCTCACCGGCGGCGGCGACTGGCGCATCGACTACGAGGCCACCACCGACAAGGCGACCTTCGTCAACCTCACCAGCCACGTCTACTGGAACCTCGCCGGCGAGGGCACCGGCTCGGTCCAGGACCACGAGCTGGAGATCGCCGCCTCCCGCTACCTGCCCGTGGACCCGGGGCTCATCCCCACCGGCGAGCCGGCCGACGTCGCCGGCACCCCCTTCGACTTCCGCGAGGCCAAGGCGATCGGCCGGGACCTGCGCGTCGCCCACCAGCAGCTGCTGTACAGCAAGGGCGTCGACCACAACTACGTCCTCGACAAGGGCCTCACCGCCCGGCCCGAGCACGCGGCCGGCCTGAGGGACCCCTCCTCCGGCCGCACCCTGACGATCGCGACCACCGAGCCGGGCCTGCAGTTCTACTCGGGCAACTTCCTCGACGGCACCCTCGTCGGCACCGGCGGCAACATCTACCGCCAGGGCGACGCCCTCTGCCTGGAGACACAGCGCTTCCCGGACTCCCCGAACCAGCCGTCGTTCCCGTCGACCCTGCTGCGGCCCGGGCAGACGTACCGCACGACGACGATCCACTCGTTCGGCTGCTGAAGCCCTTTCGGCTGCTGAAACCTGTGAACCCACACTCGTTCCACAACAGTTGAACAGCACCACCCCAGTGTCCGTATGTAGGGGTGGCCCGCGCTCCCCCGCGCGGGCCACCCACAGACGACGGGTCCGGCCGTCCCCACCGGACCCGCCCCATACGGAGGTTTCATGGCCGACAACGTCATGTCGCTGTTCCGCAGCACCGCGGCGCACAGCCCGTCGATGGCGGCGTTGACGCGAGAGAGCGGCGGCGACGGGGTCGGGCCGGTGGACTTCTGCATCCCCTGCAACCCGTACTTCCCGACCCCGGCGATGTTCGACGAGATGGCCGGCCGCCTCCGGGACATCATCACGTACTACCCGAGCAGCGCCGACACGATCACGGCCGAGCTCTGCAACCTCCTCCAGCTTCCGCCGCAGTGCGTGGCGATGGGCAACGGCTCGACCGAGCTGATCACCTGGATCGACCACCTGCTGGTACGCGAGTCCCTCGCCATCCCCGTCCCCACCTTCGGCCGCTGGACCGACCAGCCGATGGAGACCGGCAAGCGGGTCGACATGTTCCCGCTCCAGGAGTCCAGCGGCTTCGCCCTCGACCTCGCCCAGTACGCCGAGTTCATCCGGGCCCGCGGCACCCGCGTCGCCGTCATCTGCAACCCGAACAACCCCGACGGCGGCTTCCTGCACAAGCACGCCATCGTGCAGTTCATGGACGCGATGGCCGACCTCGACCTCGTCGTGATCGACGAGTCGTTCCTGGAGTTCGCCGACGCCGAGGTCGAACCCAGCGTCGTGCACGAGGCGATGCTGCGCCCGAACGTCGTCGTCCTGCGCAGCCTCGGCAAGAACTTCGGCCTGCACGGCATCCGCTTCGGCTACCTCGTCTCCAACCCGGCCCTGGCCGGCCGGATCCGTTCCATGCTTCCCAAGTGGAACCTCAACTCCTTCGCCGAGCATGTCGTCTTCATGCTCAAGGAGCACGGCCCCGAGTACGCGCAGAGCCTCCAGCAGGTGCGCCGGGACCGTCTCGACATGGCGAGCCAGCTCTCCGCCCTGCCCGGCCTGACGGTCTACCCGTCCCAGGGCAACTTCCTCTTCGTGCGCCTCCCCGTGGGCGCCGAGGGCACCGTGGTCCGGGACCGGATGCTCACCGAGCACCGGATCCTGGTCCGTGAGTGCGGCAACAAGATCGGCTCGTCCAGCCGCTTCCTGAGGCTCGTGGTGCGCCCCCAGGTCGACGTGCGTCGCCTGGTGTCCGGCCTGGAACAGGTGCTCTACGGGACCAGGAGGGGAGCCGCCGTACCCGAGCTGGGGACCAGTTACAGCTCGGGTACGGCGGCCGTGGACCGCTTGGTCAGCGCCACGAACGGAGCGGGCCTGCAGGGCCTCGCCGCTCAGGCGATGGGGGCCGTCGGCGCCCAGGGGCCGGCAGTCGCTCCGGCCGCCGCCGTCGGCGCCCCGATGCCCATGGCGGCCCAGGCCACGGCGCCGTCCAACGGCGTCGGAATGCCGATGCCGGCCGCGGCCCAGACCTTCCCCCAGCCCATGGCCGCCCCGGCCCCGGCTCCGGCCCCCGCGCCGGTCCCCGCTCCCGCACCCATCCCCGTTCCCGTTCCCTCGCCCTTCCCGACGCCGGTCCCGCCCGCGTCCCCGATCCCGCCCGCCTCGCCCTTCCCGGCGGCGGCCCCGGTCCCGGCCGCGGCCGCGATGGCCCCGCCCCCCATGGGCCCCACCCCGCCCGGCGTCCCCGCCCGCGGCGGCCTCACCGCGGCCCAGGTACGCGGCACCACGGGCATGCCGGGCGGCCTGACCACGGCCCCTGCCACCGGCTGGCCCAACGCCCAGAGCTGGCCGAACGCGGCGGGGATGGGCCAGGCCGGCTAGCCGGCCAGGGCGGCGTGGGGGGGGAGGGCCCGCAGGGGGCCCTCCGGGGCCTTCCAGACTCTCCTAGTGCCTTCTAGGCGGGGTTCAGCCTCCACTGCTGGCAGTTGTTGTTGAGCCACGACCACTGGCGTACGTCGGCGGCGTCCGCGGTGGAGCAGTCGGCGACGTCGGCGACCTTGCCGGTGGCCTGGTTGACGATGCGGACGTAGCCGCTGTCGGTGACGAGGAACCGGAAGCGCTGGCACGTGTTGTTCAGCCAGGACCACTGGCGCAGGTCGGCACCGTCGGCGGACGAGCAGTCGGCGGTGTCGAGGACCTTGCCGGTGGCGACGTTCACGAGCCGGCTGGTGTCGTCGCCCTGGTCCTGGATGCGCCACTTCTGGTTGTTGCCGCCGTTGCAGGTGTACTGCTGGACGTTGGCCCCGTCGGCGGTCGAACTCCCGGCGACGTCCAGACACTTGCCGCTGTTGCGGTTGGTGATCGTGTACGTCGTGGAGGCGGTGGCCGGCTCACCCGACGGCCCGTTCATGCTCGACCCGAGCGCGACCGGCGTACCGAGGTTCGGCGAACCGTCCGCGTTCCAGGTGAACTTCTGCGCCCGCGTCGTACGCCCGTTGTCACAGCCGTCGGAGGCGGAGTCGTTGGCGTGGTAGACGATCCAGCTCTCGCTGCCGTCGGGTGAGGAGAAGAAGCCGTTGTGGCCCGGCGCGTAGACCCCGGCGGAGTCGTTGCGCTGGAACACGGGCGTGGACTTCTTCGTCCAGGCGGACGCGGACAGCGGGTCGGAGCCGGTGAGGGTGAGCTGGCCGAGCTTGTAGTCGGGGGTCCAGCAGCCGCTCGCGGAGTAGATCAGGAACGTCTTCCCGCCGCGCTGGAGGATCTCCGGGCCCTCGTTGACCGTGCCGTTGCGCTCCCAGTCGTAGGTCGGCGTGGAGACGGTGGAGAAGCCGGTGGCGAGGGTGTACGGGTTGGACATCCGCGCGGCGACCAGGTTCTGCGTCCCGCCGCCGCTCGCGCTGCCGAACAGGTACAGCTGGCCGTTGATGGTGGCGACCGTCGGGTCCAGCATCCAGGCGGAGTTGAGCTGGTTCTTGTAGGTGTACGGCCCCATGGGGTCGGAGCCGACGCTCTCCAGCACATGGGTGCGCTGGGTCGGGTTGTAGTCGGAGACGTTCTGCCCGGCGACGTAGTACAGGTACCAGCGGCCGTTGAGGAAGTGGATCTCCGGTGCCCAGATGTTGCAGCAGCGGGAGGAGGCGTCACCCTTCCACACCTGGACACTGGGCGCGGTGGCCAGCCCGGCGAGGGTGGCCGACTTGCGCATGGTGATGACGTCGGTCCAACTCGTCGTCACCAGGTAGTAGTTGCCGTTGTAGTACGAGATCCAGGGGTCGGCGCCCTTCTGGGTCTTGACCGGATTGGCGAACGAGGCCGCGCTGGCGGAGGGCTGCCCGATCGACAGGGCGAGCAGGAGTGCCGCGAGGAGGGTCAGTATGCGACGGGCCATCCGCTGCTCCAGTTCAGTAGGTTGACGCCCAGCTTGGGCGTGCCGTTGTCGTTGCCGTCGTAGTAGTGGTAGACGATCAGGTCGCCGTCGGAGTCGTTCATGATCGACTGCCCGCCGGGTCCGATGACGCTGCCGTGCGACTCCAGCACCGGTGTCCCGCCGTTGTTCGTCATCGAGACGCCGTTCTTGTCGTAGTACGGCCCGGTGACGCTGGTGGCGCGGCCGACCTTGACCTTGTACGTGGAGCTGGTGCCGGCGCAGCAGGTGTCGTACGAGGCGAAGAGGTAGTAGTAACCGCCCCGCTTGACGATGTACGGCGCTTCGACGGCCTTGGTGCCGGTCGGCCGGGAGGCGATCGAGTACCGGGTGGTGTTGGAGGAGAGCTGCTTGCCGGTGGAGGGGTTGATCTGGATCATCTTGATCCCCGTCCACCAACTCCCGAAGGACAGCCACCACTTGCCGTCGTCGTTCACGAAGAGGTTCGGGTCGATGGCGTTGTAGTCGCTGGACGTGGTGGAGGTGTAGACGGTGCCCTGGTCCGTCCAGGAGCCGGGCAGGCCGGTCGTCGAGGTCGCCAGCCCGATGGCGGACTTGTTCGACCCGAAGGTCGAGACGGCGTAGTACATCAGGTACTTGCCGCCGTGGTTCGAGATGTCGGGCGCCCACGCCTCGGTGGCGTACGACGACCACCAGCCCGGCTTGGCGGAGAACGCGTCCCCGCCGGCGCTGAACGCGATCCGGTCGGTGGAGGTGCGGTAGGCGAGACCGCCACCGGTCGCGTACAGCAGGTAACGGCCCGACGAGGTACGGATCATGGTCGGGTCGTGGACGACGGTGGCGCCGGTGACCCGGCCGGGGTTGGGGTACGCCGAGGCCGTGCTCGGGACCAGGGCGAGGAGTAAGGCGGCGGGCAGGGCGAGGAGTGCGGTGCGCCGCCGGAGGCGGGAGGTGCGGCTCACGTGGGGTCCTCCTGGATGTCTGGACGTGGGGGGATGTCCGCGACGTGCGCGATGTTCGACATGTGCACGATGTGCACGATGTGCGCGATGTTCGTGATGTCGAACGACGATCGCAGATTCGGACGGACCGTAGAATCGAATGCCTTGCGAGTCAACGGTTCACGCACGAGGACTCTTGTCTCAACCGTCGGCTTGACGGGGCGTCACTTTGCCGAACTGACAGCTCGCCGACAGGATCCGTCCCTATGGTGCCGTGTCCATGACAGACACCCCGGAAGTTCGCACCCCGATCGGGCGCCGTACCGTGCTGATCGCCACGGGCGCCACCGCCGCCACCCTCGCCGTGGGCGCCGCCGCGCCCGAAGCACCGCCCGCCGAAGCGGCCGAGGCGACCGCCCCCGTCGCCGCGGCGGCCGTCTGCACCCTCACCAAGGAGATGACCGAAGGCCCCTACTACCTCGACGGACAACTCGTCCGCGCCGACATCAGCGAAGGCAAGGCGGGCATCCCGCTCAAGCTCGCCCTCACCGTCGTCGACGACGACACCTGCGCCCCGCTGAGCAACGCACTCGTGGAGATCTGGCACGCCGACGCGCTCGGCGAGTACTCCGGCTTCGTCGGCAGCAACGGCCACAACGAACCCGACAACGGCACGTTCCTGCGCGGCGGCGTCCTCACCAACTCCAGCGGCGTCGCGAACATCACCACCATCTACCCCGGCTGGTACCGCGGCCGCTGCATCCACATCCACATCAAGGTGCACACCAACGTCACCCTGACCTCCGACGGCTCCTTCACCGGCGGCCAGGAACTCCACACCGGCCAGCTCTTCTTCGACGAGGCGATCACCCGCCGGGTCGCCGCGGTCTCCCCGTACTCGACCAACACCGTCACCCGCACCACCCTCGCCCAGGACTCGATCTACGACGACGGAGGCGCCGCGTCCGGCCTCCTCACCCTCACGGCCCTGGGCAGCTCGACCTCTGCCGGATACGCCGGCACGCTCACGCTGGGCGTCGAGCGAAGCTGAACCCGTCCGCGTCGGTTGAAGCTGACGCAACCCCCGCCCCAAGGTGCCCTGGGTGACCGTACGCCGGGAAGTGCGGTTTCCCAGGGCCCGTCCGGCATCCAGCCGGCCTCACTGGGCCTGGCGATCGTCGCCTGGCGTCAGGCCCAGCGCTCCCGCTCACCGGTCGAGGCGGAGCGCCGACTTCCGGGTCGTCGTGGCGCCCGGCGCCGACGACGCCGAGGTCCAGCGCATACAGCGACTCCTGCGGGAGCTGGACTCCCAGGGTCCGGAGGACAGCCGGCCCGAGGACGGCGACGGGTGAGCACGCCGGCGAACGGGAACGGCAACGGGAATGGCAACGGCAACGGCAACAGCAACAGCAGTGCGAACGGGAGCGCACCAGTGGGCGACCCTCACCCCGACGCACCCGCGAGCGCCGCAGCGAGGGTCGCCCCCCGTCTCACTTGCCGGGGCACTCCTTCCAGGCCATGTGGTACGTCGTGTTGATGTCGCCGTCGGTCGAGTCCATGGCCATGAAGCTGACCTTGCTCGGGGAGGACGTGCCGGCGTTGACGCGGAGCTCGGTGTTGATGTTGAAGTTGCGCTGGACTCCGCAGGGCGCGTAGACGAGCTGGGCCCAGTCCGTGGTGTCGGTGGCCTGCCAGTTGTCGTTGTAGGCGCCGGAGAAGTTGTGGTTCTTGAACACCGTGCTGGAGGAGCCCTGGAAGTAGTACGAGGCGCGCTGCACGGCGCTCGCCCCGGACTGGAGCGAGGCGAAGCCCCGGTAGTCCGCGCTGGCGATGGCGTACGTGAAGCCCTGCGGGACATGGACGATCAGGCTGAGCTGGCAGTTCTTGCGGAACGCCGTGGGGTCGGAGTTGCCGCCGACCTGCGCGAGGTAGTCGCTGTACGTCACCGTGAACGCGGTGTTGTCCTCGGAGACGGCGACCGCCGCCGTGCCTGCGGGACAGCCGGAGCCGTTCACCGTGGCAACCTTGATGACGATCTTGTCCGGGGGCGGGTCGTCGAACCCGGTCGACGGATTGTTCGCGGGCACGGCGGCCGTGACGAGAGCGGCGACCGCGCCACCCAGGAGCAGCCCACTTGCCATGGTCTCTCCCCTTCGTTCGGATCGGTGGGGGGTGGATGCACCCGAGCGGCTCCACAGCAACCCTGTGAAGATTCGATGCAGTTGCTGTGAAGAAGCGGGGCGATCGAATAGTAGGGAGACCCCCGTGAACCGGCCAGGTCGAACTCCGGCCATTCACCTCGGACCGTTCACACCCGACAGACGGCGACCCGGCCGTTCTCGATCCGCCCGGCGGTGCCGGTGGACTGGCGCTGGACCCGACGACGCGACGGCGGTCGGCCCCGGCTGGGGCCTGGCCGTCGACGCGCTCAGCTTCGCCCTCGCCGCCGCGTCCTTCGCGCTGGTCCGCGTCCAGGTCGCGCCACCCGCGCCCAGCCCCGGCCTGGTGCATGAACTGCGCGTCGGCTGGCAGGAGTTCACCTCCCGCAGCTGGGTGTGGGTGATCGTGGTGGCCTTCTGCTTCCTCAACGCCGGCCACACCGCATCGTTCACCGTCCTCGGCCAGGCCGTCGCCGACACCACCGGGATCGGCCGCATCGGCTGGGGCCTGGCCGTCGCCGCGTCCTCGCTCGGAGCGGTCGCCGGCGGCGTACTGTCGCTGAGCCGGCGGCCCCGGCGCGCGATCCTGGTCGGCTGCGCGCTGATGGGCCTGACGGCGATACCCCCGCTGCTGCTCGCGCTCGCCCCGTACACCTGGGTGCTGGTCGTGGCCGACTTCGTGGCGGGCGTGGGCCTCGAGCAGGCCGGCGTCGCCTGGTACGCGACCCTCAACGAGCAGATCCCCGAGGGCCGCCTTGCCCGCGTCTACGCCTACGACGACCTCGGCTCCTACCTCGCGCTCCCGCTCGCCCAGTTCGCCGCCGGACTCGCCGTACTCTTCCTCGGCCTCCATGCCACCCTCTACGCGGCGGCCGCGCTCATCCTCCTCGCCACCCTCGCCATGGTCGCAACCCCCTCCATCCGCGCGCTGGTCCCGAAGACCGCAGAACCGCTGACCGCCTCCGAAGATCCGGTGCCCCGCTGAGTTTCCGACGCGAGTTGTCGACAGTGCCCACCTGCGGTTCGTGATCACGGGTGCGAGTGTCGACAGACGATCGTTTGCCGACACTCGCCGCCATGCCGCTCGGTCTTCGGTCTGACGATCCTTGGACGGTCGCCTTGGCCGAGTGCGGCGGATCGGGCCCATGGCTGCGGACGGCACGTCATGGGGTGTGCTGCGACCGCGGACCCTCTTTGCTGCCAGGACCTGGCGATTGGGGGCGGAGCCCGTCCATCAGGACGGTGAGGTAGGCATGCACGATCTCCTCGGACGCGGGCCGTGCCTGCGCGATCGCGAAGGCGGTCCGGCCGACGAGGGTGACGAGGGCGGCGGGTTCGAGGTCGGTGCGGATCGCGCCGTCCCTGCGCGCCCCGACGATCATCTCCTCCACGGCGCTCACCAACTGTCGGCGCAGGGCCGCGGTGGCGGGCGTCTCCATGCCTTCGAGTTGGTCGCTGATGGAGTGGTGTGCGGACTGAAAGGCGATCAGCTCCACCAAGAAGGTGCGCAGGGCCCGTTCCGGTCCGACCTGCTCCAGCAACCGCTCAGCGCGATCGACCACCGGTGCCAGCAGGCTGGCGACTGCGGCGTCGAGCAGGGCTTCCTTGCCGCCGAAGGCCCGCACCACGGTCGCCGCCCCCAGGCCGGCCTTCCTGGCGATGGCCTCGACCGTGAGGGTGCCGCCCGGCTCGGCCAGCAGTGCCGTGGCCGCCTGAAGGGCGAGCTGCCTGTTGCGTACGGCGTCCGCCCTGCGGCCGCGTCCGGTTCCCTCGACCATTGACAACTGAAACACCCCTTCCACATAATCAACTGGAACGCGTATTTCAGTTAACCTACCGCAAGGGAACCCCCCGTGAACCAGCGCATCCTGATCTCGGGCGCGAGCATCGCCGGCCTGGTACTGGCGCACTGGCTGGCCCGGCACGGATCTTGCCCCACCGTGGTTGAACGCGCCCCCGGCCTTCGCACCGGAGGCAATGGGGTGGACGTGCGGGACCAAGCCGTCGAGGTCGCCGAGCGGATGGGGATCATGCCGCGGATCCGTGAACTCGCCACCGACATCCAGGGCATGAAGTTCGTCGACACCGCCGACCGGACCGTCGCCCGCATCGACACCCGGGACCCCGCCTCCATCGAGATCATGCGCGGCGACCTGGTCGCGCTGCTGCACGAGGTGACCGACACCGAGTACCTGTTCGGCGACTCCATCCGCAGCCTGGAGCAGGACGACGACGGCGTGACGGTCACCTTCGAGCACGCACCCACCCGCCGCTTCGACCTGGTCATCGGCGCCGATGGCATGCACTCCAACGTCCGTCGGCTCGCCTTCGGCCCCGAAGCGCAGTTCATCGACTTCAAGGACCACTACTTCGCCTTCGCCAACGCCGACGCCTCACTCGGCGAGGACCGCTGGGTGACAATGTTCAACACCCCGGGCACGATGACCGGCATCTACCGCTCCGGCAACCACGCCCAGGCCAAGGCGTACTTCATGTTCCGCTCCGCGCCACTGGAATACGACCACCGCGACGTCGCCGCACACAAGCGACTGATCAGCGAGCGCTTCGGCGACGACGAGTCCTGGCGGACCCGGGAGCTGCTCGACTCGGCGCTGACCGACCCCGACTTCTATTTCGACGCCCTGGGCCAGGTCCGGATGGACTCCTGGTCCAGCGGCCGGATCGCGCTCGTCGGCGATGCCGCCTGGTGCGCCTCGCCCGCCTCGGGCGCCGGCGCCGAGCTCGCCCTGATCGGCGCCTACCACCTCGCCGGAGAACTCGCCACCGCCGACGGCGACCATCTCAGCGCCTTCGCCCGCTACCACGCCGTCCACCGTCCGCTGGTCGACAAGAAGCACCAAATCGGCCCGAACGTCCGCCTCATGGTCCCCAAGACCGCCGGCGGCCGCTGCGTGCGCGACGCCTTCGCCCGACTCCCGCTGATGAAGGCCATCGGTACGGTCGAACGCCTCACCCGGGCCAAAGGCCCCCGCCTGCTCCCGGACTACTCCCCGGCGGCCTGACGCCACGGTCGCAGCGCCAGTTCCGTCGCCTGCCGCACCCGCGTCCGCAGGTAGTCGGCGTCCGCGCCGTCGGTGTCCTCCTCGTCCATGAGCGCGTCGAGTGCGCCACTCACCGCTCCTGTCAGCCCCCCGGCCAGCGCCGCCGCAGTCACCCGGTCCAACTCGTCGGGGAACGCCACGTGCAGCTCGCGGGCGATCTCCCGCTGGGCCGCGAGCTGGACCTGCAGCGCCTTGCCCCGCACCGCGGGGACGGTGTGGAACAGCCGCATCCGCACGCCGGCCATCGGGCTCACCATGTCGGCGTCGCTCTCGGCGATGGTGTCGAGCGCCCGCAGTAGCACGTCGACCGGACCCTCGGCCGGGTCGCGGTCGGCGATCGCCGCGATCGTGGCCCGCGCACGCGCGTCGCTGTCGGGGAACAGGATGTCTTCTTTGCCGGCGAAGTACCCGAAGAAGGTCCGGGTGCCGATATCCGCCGCCGCTGCGATCTCGGCGACGGTCGTCTCGTCATAACCCTGGCGCTCGAACAGCTCCGCGGCCGCGTCGATCAACGCCCGGCGGGTGCGCGCCCGCTTCCGTTCCCGCAGGGAGGGCTCCGGGGTGGCGGTCTCGTGTCTGGCCATGACGTAGAGATTAACGCATTGACGGCTAACTTGCACTCGATGCAGACTCGCACCAGATGCAGAAATGTTGCCGGGTTGCAGAGGAGATCGCCATGGATGCTCACGCCAAAACCGTTCTTGTCACGGGCGCCACCGGGAATCAGGGCGGCGCGACCGCCCGCCATCTGCTTGCCGCCGGCTGGCGGGTCCGCGCCCTCGTCCGGGACGACCGCGCCCCGGCGGCTGCAGCGCTCGCCGCTGCCGGGGTCGAGCTCGTCCGCGGCGACCTGGACGACCACGCCTCCCTCGATGTGGCGGTCCGCGGCGCGTACGGCGTCTACAGCGTCCAGTCGGCCAACGACAACGAGATCACTCAGGGCAGAAACGTCGCGGACGCCGCTACGGCCGCGGGTGTGCAGCACTTGGTGTACTCGTCGGTCGGCGGCGTCGAAAGCCAGAACCGGTTCTACGTGGAGCAGGGCTGGGGCCCCATCGACAAATGGCAGATCGAGGAGCACATTCGCGACCTGGGCGTGCCGACGACGATCCTGCGCCCGGCCGGGTTCATGGAGGACTTCACCAGCCCGGCCCGGTTCTTCCAGAACGGCTCGCTCAACGTGCCGTGGCACGACGATCTGGTCATGCAGCTCATCGCCATCGACGACATCGGTGTGTTCGCCGCGCTGGCCTTCGCGGAACCAGACGCCTACCTGGGCAAGGCCATGGAGATCACCGGCGACAGGCTGACTGCCCCGCAGATCGCCGACGCGCTGAGCACGGCGGCCAACCGCCCGATTCCGCACACCCGGGTTCCACTGGAGATCCTCTGGGAGCACCACCCCGAGGCAGCGAAGGTCTTCACCTGGGCGAACGAGACCTACTACGACACCGACCCCGTACCGCTGCGAAGGGCCCACGCCGACCTCATGGACTTCAGCACCTGGCTGGACCGATCGGGCAAGGAGCGCCTTTTGACACAACTGGACCCCCTGCAGGCGTGACCGGTCACCCGCAGACCGGCCTGTGCGGGGGCGCAGAAGGCAAAGCAAGGGTGCTCTCTCGACTTCTTGGCCCACGTGGGTTCGGCGAGGACCTGCTGAAGCAGCAGGGTGTTGATGTGCACGAGCGCGTATTGGAGCAGGTGCAGGGCGAGCATCGAGGTCTCGGCGTGCTCCTTGTCCGGGCCGGTCAGCGCGCCGTCCTTGCCGTAGTGCAGGACGGTGTTCGCGCTGTTCCAGTTCTCCACGACTTGGAGGCCGCCGTGGATCTCACGGCGCAGGTTGGGGCTGGCCAGTAGTCGCAGGCAAAGATCGTGCGTACGGCGCGGCCGAGTTCTTCCAGGCGATTCACCTCGGCGTCGCCCTGGGCGGAGCCGTCGGTGGGCTCTTCCAGAGCTGGATCTCCCCGGTGTGGCTGGGGATCCCGGCATAGCCGGTGCCATCCTGCCGGCTTTCCTCCTGACGCTCGCGACCGCGCAGAGCCGCAAGCGGGTCGCCGTGGAGGAACCGAACCTCGCCACCAACTGAGCGCTCACCAGGCAGTTGTCGCCCTTCACCACACGTCAGCGTGAGGTTGGAAAAGGACCCGGACATCAACACGGAGATCCCGGCCACCTCGCCCTACTCCGCCAACACCACCCGGGAGACCTCCCTCGCCAACGACGGCATCTACGACGACGACGGTGCCTCTCCGGCCTGACGGCGCTGGGCTCCGGCGTGTCCGAGGGCTGCAAGGCGACCCTCACGGTCGGCGTCGACAGCGCCTGACGGTCCGCACCCGCCCACCAGTCACCCGGTGACCGGTGGGCCTCACGCCGCACGCCCCACGCCCTTTACGGGTTCTCCCAGGCCGTCGGCTCCTCCGCCAGTCGCTGCACGGGCTCCGGCAGCGCGTCCGCTGCGATGTCGGCGATCGTGACGCCCTCCAGGACGCGCCGCACGTTCGCCCGCAGGGCGATCCACAGCGGCAGCAGGGGCTCGGCCGAACCCGTGTAGGTCAGGCCGGTCGGGCGTTCGCCGCGCACCGACACGATCGGGCCGTCGACCGCCCTGATCACGTCGGCCACGGTGATCGTCGCGGGATCGCGGGCCAGCCGGTAGCCGCCCCCGCCTCCGCGCCTGCTCTCGACGATCCCGCCGCGCCGCAGGCCGCCGAGGATCCCCTCCAGGAACTTGTGCGGAATGTCCTGCGCGACGGCGACCGTCTCCGCCTTCACGGGGTCGCCGCCCTGCCGCACGGCGAGCTCCAGAACCGCCCGTACCGCGTAATCCGCCCGTGCCGAGATCCTCATGCGCCCATTGTGGGGTGTTCCGGTGTGCACAATGGCCCCGCACGACAGCCCCGCACCATGGCCCCGCACAACGGACCCCGCGCTCGGGAGGCTCCCGTGGAGCTCAGCAGACGTACCTTCAGCGCCCTCGCGGGCACCACGGCCCTCGGCCTGGCCCTGGGGGGCGGCAGTGGCGGGGTCACCGACGCCCACGCCGCGCACACCGCACCCACCGGCCCGGCGCCCGCGCCGCCCGAAGCCGACGGGAAGAAGCACACGATCGGCTTCGACCGCCACTCCCTGCTCGTCGACGGCCACCGTCTGTTCGTGTGGTCCGGCGAGATGCACCCCTTCCGGCTGCCCAGCCCCTCCCTGTGGCGGGACGTGCTGCAGAAGATGCGGGCGCACGGCTACAACGCGGTCAGCATCTACGTCTCCTGGAACTACCACTCCCCCGCCCCCGGCCGGTACGACTTCACCGGCATCCGGGACCTGGACCTGTTCCTGCGGATGGCCGCCGAGACCGGGCTGTACGTCATCCTGCGGCCCGGGCCCTACATCAACGCCGAGATCGACGGCGGCGGCTTCCCCGGCTGGCTGACGGTCACCAAGGGAACGGCCCGGACCGCCGACCCCACCTACCTCTCCCACGTCGACCAGTGGCTGACGGCGGTGAACCGGATCGCCTCCCGCCACCTGTACAGCGACGGCGGCGGCACGATCCTGCTCTACCAGATCGAGAACGAGTACGACTCCCACGTCACCGAGCCGGCCGGGCGCGACTACATGGCCCACCTGTACCGGCGGGTGCGCACCGACGGCATCGACGTCCCCCTCTTCCACAACGACAAGGGCCGCAACGGTCACTGGGCGCCGGGGTCCTTCGACGCCGACGGGGAGCGAGGGCGTTGGCTGTACGGGTTCGACGGGTATCCGTCGCCGTCCCAGGTACCGCCGGACTGGGGCCACTTCGGGAGTGGGGGGAGCACGGGCGGGGCCACCGCGAGTCCCGAAACGCCGGGGTTCGTGCCCGAGTTCGGCGGTGGCTGGTTCGATCCGTGGGGCGGGGTGTGGTTCGAGGGGAAGGGGTACGCGGAGTCGCGGCGGACCCGGGACGCGGCGTACGAGCGGCGCTTCTACCTGACCAACCTCGCCAACGGGATCACGCTGCACAACGTCTACATGACCTTCGGCGGGACCTCGTGGGGCTGGCTGCCCGCGCCGGTCGTCTACACGTCGTACGACTATGGTGCGGCCTTCGACGAGGGGCGCAATCCGACCGCCAAGCTGGTGCCCATGCACCAGCTCGGGCATCTGCTCCAGCACGTCCCGGACTTCGCCAAGCTGGACCGGGCGGCGGATGCCGAGGCGGACGGGCTGCGGGTGTACCACCTGACCAATCCCGACACCGGCGCCCATGTCTACGTCCTGCGCAACGACGGTACGGAGTCGGTCGCCTCGACCCTGCGCGCCGCGGGCGACGACCTCCCGGTCACCGTCCCCGGCCGTGACGCCCGCCTGCTGACCACCGGGCTCACCCTGAAGCACCGCACGCTGCGGTACTCCACCGCCCAGCCCATGCTCGCGCTCACCGTCGGGCGGCAGGACATCGCCGTGCTGACCGGGCGGGCGGGTGAGGCGACGCGGACCGTGCTGGAGTGCGCGAGTGAGCCGACGGTGACCGTGCTCGACGGGAAGGCCACTCACGCCTACACCTCGGGTGCCCTGCGCATCGACGCCGAACTCGGCGGGCTCACCCGCGTGTTGGTCGAGGGCGGCGGTGTGTCCACGCCCCTGTTGCTCCTGCTCGCCGATGACGACACCTCCGTACGGCTGTGGCCCCGGGACACGCCGGCGGGGCCGGTCCTGGTGTACGGCCCCGCCCTGCTGCGCACCGCAGGCTCGAGCGGCGCGGCCCTTCACCTCACCGGGGACACGGTCGGGGCCGTCGACCTGGAGGTCTGGGCGCCGGGTGGTCTCGAGCACGTCACGTGGAACGGGGTCGACCTGGCGATGCGGGGCACGGCGTCCGGCGGTCTGCTGGGTGAGCGGCGGCTGGCGGGCGTGGGGGCGGTGATGCTGCCCCTGTTGGGCGGGTGGCGGTTCCGGGCGGAGAACCCCGAGTCCGCGCCCGGCTTCGACGACGTGCGCTGGAAGGTCGCCGACCTGACCACCTCGTACAGCACGACGCCCGTGCCCGCCGGGCAGCCCGTGCTCTTCGCGGACGACTACGGCTTCCACTACGGGGACGTCTGGTACCGGGGACACTTCACCGGCGCGACCGGCCTCCAGGAGGTGTCGCTCGCCTACAGCACCGGCACGCAGGGGATGCTGCTGGCCTGGCTGGACGGGGAGCCGCTGGGCGGGCATCGGATGCCGGTGCCGGGCAACGACACGGTCCGTCAGGGGAGTTGGGCGGCGACGGTCGTGTTGTCCGTACCGGAGAAGCTGCGCACGGGCGGGGCGCATGTGCTGTCCGTGCTCGTGCGGCGGATGCAGCACGACCAGGACGGCAAGGCGCTGGACACGCACAAGGTGGCGCGGGGGCTGACGGCGGTCACCTTCAAGGGGGCCTCGCCGCAGGTCACTTGGCGGCTTCAGGGGGAGGCGGCCACCGACGCCGTGCGGGGGCCTCAGAACAACGGTGGGCTGTACGGGGAGCGCGAGGGCTGGCATCTGCCGGGGTACGCGGACCGGGGGTGGCGGGAGACCGCGCTGCCGCGTGCGGAGCGGCGGCAGGGGGTCACCTGGTACCGGACCGAGTTCCGGCTCGCCGTCGACCCGGGCACGGACGCCTCGGTCGGTCTTGTCCTCGACGACGACCCGAACCGCTCGTACCGCGTCCAGATCTTCCTCAACGGCTGGAACATGGGTCAGTACATCAACGACGTGGGCCCACAGCACACCTTCGTCCTGCCGAACGGCGTCCTGCGCACCCGGGACACCAACACCCTGGCCCTGGCGGTCCTGTCCGACGGGACCACCCCGGCGGGTCCGGGCCAGGTGCGGCTGACGCTGCTGGGCGCGGCGGCGGGAGGGGTGCCCGTCAAGCCGGTGGGTTGGTCAAGCCGGGGTTAGTCAAGCCGGTGGGCGGTCAGGCGGCCTGGTCGTAGTCGGCCGGTACGTCCTCGTCGGTGGGCCGGCCGTGGCCCTGGCGGTGTTTCTCCCAGGCGCGCAGGGCGGCCCAGAGCAGCGCCCAGGCGGGGACGAGGTACCAGGGCACCGGCCAGGCGGTCTGCCACCAGGCTGCGTCCGGGGAGAGGACCGCCTCGGTCGCCGCCGCGAGCATGGCGACGCCCAGGGTCCAGCACAGCAGGCGTCCCGCCCATCGAACGGCCGGACCCGGACGGTTCATCGAGGGACCCCCCACGCCGAAGGGTGATAGTCATACAAGCGTGCCTCTCGTGACGAGAGGCACACAACCCTTCGTCTGCGACGGAATGCGTCGCTTTTCCCTTCCCCTACGCCAGCCGGATCACGTTCCACGACAGCGGCTCCAGTACGGCGGTCAGCCGGCCGTCCTGGAGTGTCGTGCCCTCCACCGCGTGCGGGGCGACCCGCTCGGGCTCGGCGAGCGTGTTGCGGGCGTCCGGGTCGGCGTCCGCGAGCGCGCTGTGCTCGACGACGGACGTGAGGTCGAGGCCGCTCAGAGCCACCTCGAGGGGCAGCGACTCGGTGCGGCTGCGGTTGACGGCGAAGACGGTGACCGAGCCGTCCTCGGCGCGGACCGCCGTGGCGTGCAGGAGGTCCGCCTCGCCGTACTTCTTCGTCTCGTACGTCGGTGAGTCCGCGCGGACGTCCAGGACCTCGCCGCGGCCGTACTTCGCCGCCTGGGCGAACGGGAAGAACGTGGTCTGCCGCCACGCCGGGCCGCCCGGCTCGGTCATGATCGGCGCGATGACGTTGACGAGCTGGGCGAGGCAGGCGACGGTGACGCGGTCGGCGTGCCGGAGCAGAGCGATGAGGAGCGAGCCGAAGACGACCGCGTCCGTGACGCTGTAGTTGTCCTCCAGGAGGCGGGGGGCCTCCGGCCAGTCGTCCTGCTCGAACGTCTTCGCGTGCGCCTCCCACTCGGGCAGGTACCAGACGTTCCACTCGTCGAAGGAGAGGTTGATCCGCTTCTTCGACTTCAGCCGCGCGCCCACGTGGTCGGCGGTCGCGACGACGTTCTCGATGAACGACTCCATGTCGACGGCGGAGGCGAGGAAGGAGTCGATGTCGCCGTTCTCGGGCCAGTAGTAGGCATGCAGGGAGATGTAGTCGACGAGGTCGTACGTCTCCTTGAGGACCGTCGCCTCCCACTCGGCGAAGGTCGGCATGGACTGACTGGAGGAACCGCAGGCGACGAGTTCGACCTTCGGATCGATCTGGCGCATGGCGCGGGCCGTCTCGGCGGCGACCCGGCCGTACTCCTCCGCCGTCTTGTGGCCGGTCTGCCAGGGGCCGTCCATCTCGTTGCCGAGGCACCAGAGTCTGATGCCGAAGGGGTCCTTGTCGCCGTGGGACGCGCGGAGGTCGGAGAGGGCGGTGCCCTCGGTGTGGTTGGCGTACTCCTGGAGTTCGAGGGCTTCGGCGACGCCGCGGGTGCCGAGGTTGACGGCCATCATGGGCTCGGCCTGGGGGCCGACCTTGCGGAGGAAGTCGATGTACTCGGAGAGGCCGAAGCGGTTCGACTCCGTCGAGTGCCAGGCGAGATCCAGCCGGCGGGGGCGTGATTCGGCGGGGCCGACCGAGTCCTCCCACTTGTAGCCCGAGACGAAGTTGCCGCCGGGGTAGCGGATGGCGGTGACGCCGAGTTCGCGGACCAGGTCCAGGACGTCGGTCCGGATTCCGGCCTCGTCGGCGGAGGGGTGGCCCGGTTCGAAGATGCCCGTGTAGACGCAGCGGCCGAGGTGTTCTACGAAGGAGCCGAAAAGGCGGGGGTCGACCTTGCCTACGGTGAAGGCGGGGTCGAGGGTGAAGCGGGCGGTGCTCATCTTGACCTTTCGGGTTCAGTTTTGTCTGCGGGTGATTCGTGGCTGGTCGCGCCCACGCGGCGGAGCCGCATATGGACACAGCCCCGGGCCCCTAAAAGACCTTTGGCCAGCCGTTCTTTGCCCAGCTCAGGGTGTTCAGCCCCAGCTTTGGCGTGCCGTTGTCCTCTGCGTCGTAGTAGTGGTACGCCAGGACGTCTCGTCCCCTGTCCCTGAAGACCGACTCGCCGCCCGTCCCCACGTACCGGCCATGCCCCTCCAGCAACAAGTCTCCCCCTCCTTCCAGCAGTGGCTTGCCCGTGCTGTCGACGTACGGGCCGGTCACCTGCGTGGACCTGCCCACTCGGATCTTGTATGTCGAGTTCACGCCGGCGCAACACGCGTCGTAGCTCGCGAAGAGGTAGTAGTGGCGGCGGTGCTTCACGATGTACGGGCCCTCGACCGCGTAGGGGGCGTCGGGGCGGGTGGCCAGGTGGTGGACGGTGGAGGCCGGGAGCGCCTTGCCCGTCCTCCGGTCCAGCTCGATCATGCGGATGCCCGTCCAGTACGAGCCGAAGGACATCCAGAGCTTGCCGTCGGCCCGGATGAGGGCGGGGTCGATGGCGTTCCAGGAGTCGGTCGTCTCGGAGGTGAAGGCCTTGCCGTGGTCGGTCCAGGTGCCGGGGAGGCCGGTGCGGGAGGTGGCGACGCCGATGGCGGAGTGGTTGGTGCCCCAGGAGGAGACGGCGTAGTAGAGCCAGTAGCGGCCGTCGCGGTAGGAGATGTCGGGGGCCCAGGGGTCGCCGGTGTCGTTGTACTCGTACCACCAACTCGGCGGGGCGGCGAAGGCGTTGCCCGCGTCGTCCCAGTGCTTACGGTCCTTGGACAGACGGGCGCCGATGATGCCGCCCGTCGAATAGGCCACGTATCCACCGGACTTGAGGCGGATGACCGTCGGGTCGTGGATGATCTGCTGTCCGGTGACGGGCTGGGGGTCGGGGTAGGCCACGTCCGCCGAGGCCGTGGTCGGCAACAGGGCGAGGAGGGCCGCGGCGACGACCGCGGCAAGTCTGAGGCGCTTCAACTGTGTAGCTCCTTCACGGGAGTTACTGGCCTGCGAGGCCGGTGTGCGCGACACCCGCCACGATCTGGCGCTGGAAGAAGACGAAGACGATGATCAGCGGCAGGCCGGCCATGAGACCGCCGGCCATGAGCTGGGCCCACTGGATGCCGTAGGAGTTCATGACGGTCGCGATGCCGTTCGGCATGGTCATCAGGTCGGGGTTGTTGGTCACCATGTACGGCCACAGGAAGTTGTTCCAGGAGGCGATGAAGGTGAAGATGCCGACCGCGGCGAGGGAGGGGCGGGCGAGCGGGACGACGATGGTGAAGAAGACCCGCCAGCGGCCCGCGCCGTCGATGAACGCGGCCTCCTCCAGTTCGCGCGGGATGCCCTGGAAGAACTTGTAGAGGATGTAGACCATCGCGGCGGGCGCGCACTGCGGCAGGATCATGCCCCAGTAGGTGTCGACCATCCCCATCTGCTGGACGGTGGTGAACAGGGGGACGCCGAGGACCGCCGGGGAGACCATCAGGCCCGCCATGACCACGCCCATCAGGACGCTCTTGCCGCGGAACTCGGTGCGGGCGAAGCCGTATCCGGCGAGCGCGCTGACGAGCAGCACCACGGACGTCACGCAGACGGAGACGACCAGGGAGTTGACGAACCAGTTGGTGATGTTGCCGGTCTCGAAGAGGGCCTTCCATGCCTGGCCCGTCCAGTCCTTCGGCAGCCAGTGCGGGGGCACCTCGACGGCCTCGGTCTCCGACTTGAGCGAGGTGAACAGGCCCCAGGCGAAGGGGGCGAGGAAGACCACGGAGACGGCCGCGCCGAGGAGGGTGAGGACGATCTGGCTGGGTGTCCAGGGCCGACGGGGCTTGACGCGCACTGGTGTGGCGGTGGTCATCGGACGCCCTCCTCACGGTTGCGCAGCAGCCACATCCGGGCGAGGGCGACGGCCGCGATGATCACGAAGAAGATGATGGAGATCGCGGAGGCGTAGCCCACGCGGTAGCTGGTGAAGCCCTCTTCGAGGGTGTACTGCACGAAGGTGCGGGTCGATTCCTCGGGTCCGGGGCTGAAGTCCATCATCACGACGGCCTGGTCGAAGATCTGGAGCGAGGCGAGGATCTGCAGGGCGATGACGAGCCCGGTGATGTTGCGCAGCATCGGCAGGGTGATGTGGACCATGCGGTGCCAGGCGTTCGCGCCGTCCAGCTTGGCGGCCTCGTAGAGGTGGCCGGGGATGCCCTGGAGTGCGGCGAGGTAGAGCAGGAAGCTGAAGCCGACCGTCCACCACAGGGTCGTGATGACGATGGCGAGCATCGCGTACGACTTGTCGGTCAGCCAGGGCGTCTCGATGCCGAAGACGTGGTTGATCATGCCCGTGCCGGGGTTGAAGAGCCACTGCCACAGGTTGCCCGCGACGGTGGAGGGCAGCAGGAACGGGGCGAAGAAGCACAGGCGCCACAGCCACTTGGCGCGCTCGATGTGGTGGGCGAGCATCGCGAGGAGGAAGGCGAGGACCGTGATGCAGGGGACGACCAGGAGCGTGAAGTACGCGCTGTGGCCGAGGGCGTCCCACATCAGGGGGTCCTTCAGGGCCTCACGGTAGTTGTCGAGGCCGACGAAGTTGGCGCTGTCGCCCGAGATGTTGGCGTCCGTGAAGCTGAGGTAGACGCCGCGCAGCAGCGGCCAGATCACGAAGAGCGCGAACAGGGCGAGGAACGGGGCGACGAACCAGCCGCCGTGCTGGAAGCCCTGCTTGCGGTGGGCGGTGGCACTTCGCGCGGCGCTCTTCGTGCGCGCGGGTGCGAAGAGGGTCCCTGTACTGGTCGTCATGCGACCGCACCTCCCTGCGCGGCGGTTCTGCCGTCCATGGGGTTCTTCATGGCGAGCAGTTGGGTGAGCGCGCCCTTCATCCGGCGGGCGGCGGCGTCGGGCCCCGCGGAGCCCATCGTCGAGGAGACGACGATGGGGCCGACGCGCTGGGCGAGGATGCCGGTGGAGCCCGCGAACCACACCTTGGGCTCGTTGGCCTGGTGGTCCATGGCCGACACGTACTCGTTCTGCGGCTCCAGCTTCTTGTACGCGGCCGTGGACAGGGTGGGCGAGTACGCGGGGATGTGGCCGCCGGCCGCCCACTGCTGGGCGTGCTGGACGACGTAGGCGGCGAGCTGGTGGGCTCCCTCGTTCGTGGCGCCGCCGCGGTCGGACTGGTGCGGCAGGACGAAGGCGTGCGACTCGGCGTGGGTGGCCTGCTTGCCGAAGACGGGCGGCAGCGGGGTGGCGCCGTAGTCGAGCTTGGCTCCGGAGAAGACCGGCACGGACCAGTTGCCCTCCCAGGTGAAGGGCGCGCCGTTGATGAACTGTTCGGCGCCGACCGAGCCCATGCCCGGGTCGGTGTACCCGTCGGTGATGTGCCGGCGCAGGAACTCCAGGACCTGGACGGCCTTGTCGGTGTCGAAGGTGACCTCGGTGTTGGCGGGGTTGAACCAGGTGCCGCCGAGCTGGGTGTAGAAGGCGACGAAGAACCACCACTGGAAGTTCTGGTCGTTGACCCACAGGCCGAGGGTCTGCAGCCCCTTCTTGGTGGCTTTCTTGGCCTCCTTCAGCACGTCGAACCACTCGTCGGTCGACGTCACGGGCACGAGCCTGCCGTCGTCGCCGAGCAGGCCGGCCTTCTTCAGCACGTCCTTGCGGTAGAAGCAGAGCTGGACGTGGATGTCGAGCGGGAGGGCGTAGAGCTTGCCGTCGATGACGGCGCGCTTCCACAGTGCGGGGTTGAAGTCGGCCTCCCGTACGCCGTACTTGGCGAGCAGGTCGACGTCCCAGGGGTCCAGGAGGCGGCCGGGCGAGAAGCCGGTGACCCGGCCGAGGTGCATGACGCCGAGGTCGGGTGCGCGGTTGCCCGCGGCCGCCATGGCTAGTTTGGTGTAGAAGGGGTTGCCCCACTGGAGGGTGGAGTCCTTCACGTCGATGCCGGGGTTCGCCTTACGGAAGGCGTCCAGCATCGCGATCATGTTGTAGCCGTCGCCGCCGCTGAAGAGGTTCCAGTAGCGGACCCGGGTGTGTGCGCTGGAGGCGAGTGCGTCGGCGCCGGTGCCTAGAGCGGCGAAACCGAAGCTGCCCGCGACCGCCAAGCCGCCCGCGGAGGCCAGAAGGTGCCTGCGAGTGAGGCCGGGTCGTCCCATTCCCTGCCCTTACTGTTCGACATTTCGGAGCGTGCTCGTAACTTCGAACGGGACCGTAAATTCGAAGAGCGTTCGCGTCAATGGTTTTGACAGGACTTATGACAGCGCTTTCTATGACAGTTCTCGTGCGGTCCTCGTGAAGTTCGGTCACCGAGCGATTGTTTCTGGCTGAACTATGGCCATCGGATCGCATGACGCGGACAGTTCAGGACGCGTAACCTCGGACCGGCTGCCGAGCGGCCGACGGACGGCGAGGAGGGGGGAGCGACGCCCGTGTCCCTGGCGCTGGAGCTCAGCGAGTACTCCATCTCCTTCTGGATCCCGACCGGGGTCCTGGCCGTCGCGCTGGCGATCAAACTGCCCACGATCATCCGGCTGTGGAAGGAACCGCTGCTGCGCGCCGTCGGCGGGCTGCTGCTCCTCGCCTGCTGCGTGTTCGTCTTCGTCACACCGTCGACGATCGCCTGGACCAACCGGGTCACCGGCGTGCCCAACATCTCGGCGCCCTGGGTCTACTCGCTGCTCACCGCGTTCTCCGGGTCCTGTCTGCTGCTGATCATCGCCTGGCGCAGCGGCCTGTCCGACCGCTCGGCCGCGACCTGCCGCGCCATGCGGTGGGTGGTCTCCGTCTACTCGGGCGTGATCGTGGCCCTGTGGGTGCTGTTCGCGCTCGCCGACACGCCCGTGGAGCGGCTGCGGGACCTGGACACCTACTACGCCAACACGCCGTTCATGCGCGAGGAGATCCTGCTCTACCTCCTCGCGCACACCCTGGCCACCGTCATCACCTCGCGGCTGATCTGGAACTGGGTGCGCACCGACGGCCTCGACGCCTGGCTGCGCTGGGGACTGAAGTTCCTGGGCATGGGCTACGCGACCCAGCTGGTCTTCGACGCCGCCAAACTCACGGCCGTCGCGGCCCGTTGGACCGGTCACGACCTGGACTGGCTGAGCACCGACGTCGCCCCGCCCGTGGCCTGTCTGTCGGCCGTCCTGATCGCGGTCGGCTTCATCCTGCCGCACGCCGGCCAGTACCTGAACGACCGCCGGCGGGTGCGGCTCGCCCACCGCGAACTGCGGCCGCTGTACCAGCTGATGCGGACCGTCGACGGCCACAGCGCGCCCCTGCCGCTGCGCGGAGCGCCCGAACTGCGCCTGATCCGCCGGGAGACGTTCATCCGCGACACGCTGCTGCCGCTCGCCCGGCACATCGACGAGGACCTGCGCGCACGGTCGTACGACGCCGCGCTCGGCCTCGGGCACGGCCCGAAGCGGGCGAAGGCGCTCGCGGCGGCGGTGGCGATCCTGGACGCCGTCGACGCCGGGGGCCGCACGGCGGACGGCGACGAGAGCGGCCACCCCGACCCCACGGAGCTGCTGCGGGAGATCGGGGCGGTCTCCCGGGCCCTGCGGCGGCCCGAGGTCATCAACGCGGTGCGCGCCCGGGCGGCCGCCGCGGCGGAGGCGGCCGGTCCGCCCCTGCCGCACCGGAGGTGAGGTAACTGAGGCACGGCATGGCCTGGAACATTGCAACGGTACGCAGGAAGAAGGAGATGCGCCGGCTCGCCGGCGTGCTCATCGGACCCATGAGGGTGTCGGTGCCCGCGGATCCCGAGGCCCTGTTCGACGCCCTCGTCGACTCCGTCAGCCGGTGGCGGGGCCGCGAGGTCGTCGTCCGCCGGGAGGTCTTCCCGCCGCACACCGCGAGCGGGCTCTGGCTGGAGGGCGACACACAGGACATCGTCGTCGTCGACAAGCGGGCCGCCGCGTGGCACCAGATCGTGATCTTCTGCCACGAGGTGTGGCACATGCACCAACAGGATGCGGACACCCCCACCGTGGCGGCCGCCGACGGCCGCCCCGTACCCGTCGCCGCGCGCACCGACTTCAGCCTCGCCGACGAGCAGGAGGCCGACCGGTTCGGCATGCTCATGAGCGGCCGGCTGCGCCCCTGGCTGGAGGCGGACGCCACGCCGGGCGCCGGCGGCCAGGACGTCGCCGGGCGCATCGGAGCCGCACTCAACTACCGCGGGACACGAAGATGAACGGCCTGATCAACTACATCAGCTGCGGTGTGCTGTGGCTCGGCCTGGTGGTCAAGGCCCCCGACCTCGTACGGCACCGGCGCGACCCCTACCTGCGGGCGATCTGCGCCGTGCTGGGCCTGGCCGGCGTCTGCTTCTTCCTCGGCGCCGAGCCGACGGTCGCCGCCGTCAACCACCTCAGCGGCATCCCCAACCTGGCCGCGCCGCTGACGTACGCGTCGATCACCGCGTACAGCGCCGCCTCGCAGATCCTCATCGTCTACTGGCGCGGCGGGCCGCACGTGCACCGCACCACCCGGCGCTGGATCGTGGCGTACGCGTTCGTGCTGCTCGGCATCGCGACGACGTTCGCGCTGGGCGACGCGCCCGTGGAGCGCCGCACGGACCTCGACACCTACTACGCGACGACGCCGTACATCGCCGAGATGATCGTGCTGTACCTGGTCGGCCATCTCGCCGCCGTCAGCGTCACCACCGTGTCGTCGCTGCGCTGGGCCCGCGAGGTGGACGGCTGGCTGCGCACGGGCCTGGTCACCCTGGGCATCGGGACGCTGTGCAACGCCGGGTACAGCGTGACCAAGCTGGCCGCCGTGGCCGCCCGCTGGTGCGGGCGGGACTGGTCGGGGCTCGGTACGACCGTCTCACCGGCCGCCGCCGGTCTCGGCGCCCTCATGACGGTCGCGGGCATCCTCATCCCGCTGGCCGGCCCCCTGCTGACGGAACGGCAGCGGGCGCGGCGGGACTACGTACGCCTCGAACCGCTGGAGCGGGAACTGGACGAGCTCCTCACCCGCCGTGCGCTGCGGCTGCCCCGGCCACGCCTGGCCTCCCCCACCACGCGCCTCGTGTGGCGGCAGACCAGCATCCACAACGCGCTGAGCAGCCTTGACGCGCTCCTCGACCGGGCGCTCTACGAACGGACGCTGGAGGCCGAGGCGCAGGCGACCGGTGACCCGGAGCGGGCCGAGGCCACCGCGTGGGCCGCGGTCATCGCCGCGGCCGTCGTGGAGGAACGCGACCGGGAGAGACCCGTGGCCCCGCCCGGGGAAGCCGACCGCTTCCAGGACGGGGCCCCCTGCCCGGCCACCCTCGTGCGCATCGCCGACGCGCTGACCACATCCCCCCTCGTCACGGCCGCCCGCACCCACACCGGGACCACCACGACGGGCACCGCGTGAGCCCGGCCCCGCATTCCCCCCACACCGGTACGACCACGACGGGCACGGTGTCAGCCCGTCCGCGGCACCCCTCCCCCCACAGCCGCACGATCGTCTGAACGGAGTTCCCGGGCATGAGCCTCGTCGTGTATCTGGCGGCCTGCGCCTCCGCGCTGGCCTGTGCCGTGCTGTTCCGGTACAGACCGCGCACCGCCGCCCCGAGCCCGCTGACCGTGTCCACCTGCGTGGCGATCACCCTCGGAGCCGTCGTCTTCGTCTGCTCGGCCCCGCTGACCCTGTCCGCCGTCAACGAGCTCACCGGCATCCCCAACTTCGGCGCGCCGCTGACCTACGGGATGCTCTCCGCGTACAGCTGCTCCCTGCTCATCCTGCTGATCCACTGGCGGGGCGGCTCCCCCGAGCGGATCCGGTGCCTGGTGCTGCGGACCGTCGCCGCTTACGGTGCGCTGATCGTCGCCGTCGTCGTGTTGTTCACCTTGGCGGACGCGGACGTGGAGCGGCTCTCCGACCTGGACACGTACTACGCGAACACGCCGTACATGCGCGAGATGATCGTGCTCTACCTGCTCGGACACAGCGCGGCCATGCTGGTGATGTGCGCGGTGTGCGTGAAGTGGGCCCGCGAGGTCACCGGTCTGCTGCGGACCGGGTTGTGGCTGATCCTGGCCGGGGCGCTGCTGGACGTGGTGGGCTTCCAGCTCACCAAGTACACGGCCGTCGTGGCCCGTTGGTCCGGCCACGACCTCGACGTCCTGTCCACGGCCGTCGCCCCGCCCATGGCCTCGCTCGGCGCGCTGGTCTTCTCCGCCGGGTTCGTCCTGCCACGGCTGCTGCCCGCCGCGCAGGCCCAGTGGCACAGCCTCGACGACCACCGCAGGCTGGGCCCGCTGTGGTCGCGGCTGCGGTTCGCCTCCACCGCGCCGAAGCCGCCGAGCGCCTGGTGGCAGCTTCCGCAGGCGCGCCTGCGCTGGCGTGAGGTGTCCATCCACGACGCCTTGTTGGCGCTCGCCCCCTACTTCGACGACCGAGTCCGCGAACAGGCCCTGGACGCCGGTCTGCGCGAGGGACACCCCGCGCACGAGGCCCGGGTCGCCGCCGAGGCGGCCATGGTGGCCGACGCCGCACGGCGCGCCGCCGACCGGGAGGAACCGCAGGCCACGCCCAGCACGTACCGCCTCTACGCCACCGAAGTCTCCGGCACCGGCGGCCTGGTGGAGTTGGCGCAGGCGCTCACGCGTTCGGCCAGCGCCGGCACCGTTTGTGAAGGTACGGTGAGGGCCACCCCTGGCTGAACACGAGGAGCCCCATGACGCGGAGAGCTGTCGTCATCGGTGCCGGCCTGGCCGGCATGCTGGCCGCGGCCGCGCTGTCCGGCGCCGCGGACGAAGTGATCGTCCTGGACCGCGACGACCTGCCCGACGGACCCGACCACCGCAAGGGGCTACCGCAGGGGCGCCACGCCCACCTGTTGATGGCCGGGGGCCTGGCCGCCATGGAGGACCTGGTACCCGGCGTGAGCATGCGCCGGCATCTGCTCGCCGCGGGCGCGCACGAGATAGCGCTCGGGTCGGGCATGGTGGGCCTGACGCCCGAGGGGTGGTACCGGCGGTGGCGGCACGACGGTCCCCACATGCTCGCGTGCAGCCGGGCGTTGCTGGACTGGGCGGTGCGGGGCGCGGTGCTGGCGAACACGAAGGTCGAGGTCCGCACGGGGCGGGTCCTCGAACTCACGAGTGGCGCCGGGCGCGTTGACGGGGTCCGGGTGTCGTCTGCCGAGGGTGACACGGAACTTGAGGCCGACTTCGTCGTCGACGCCAGTGGGCGCGGCTCTCGTGTGACGCACTGGCTGGGGAGCCTCGGGGTGACCGGCATCCGGGAACGGACCGTGGACTCCGGGCTCGTCAACGCCACCCGCGTGTACCGGGTGCCCGACGGGGCCGAGCGGTTTCCCCTGACGGTGGTCATGGCCGATCCGTACGCGGGGCGGCCCGGGCGCAGTGCCATGGTCCTGCCGATCGAGGGCGGGCGGTGGATGGTGAGTCTCGCCGGCACGCGCGGTGGGGAGCCGCCCACCGACCCGGACGGGTTCCTCCGCTACACCCTCGACCTGCCGGACCCCATCGTGGGGCGGCTCATCTCCGGTGCGGAGCCCTTGACCGACGTGCACATCAGCCGCAGTACGAGCAACACCCGGCGCTATCTGGAGAAGGTGCGGGAGTGGCCCGAGGGGTTGGTGGTGCTCGGGGACGCCGTGGCCGCGTTCAATCCGGCGTACGGGCAGGGGATGGCGGTGGCCGCGCTGGGGGCGCGGGTGCTGGGTGACGAGGTACGGCGGCATGGGCTGGGGTCCGCCGGGCTGGCGCGGCGGGTGCAGCGGGGGGTGGCGCGGTCCGTCGAGGCGGCCTGGGCGATGGCTGTGGGGCAGGACGTCTGGTATCCGCGGACGCGGGGTGGGCGGCCGAGTGCCGCCGACCGGCTGGTGACGCGGTATTCGCGGCGGCTGACGAAGGCGGCGACCGGGTCCTATGAGGCGGCCGCCGCGTTGTGGGACGTGACCAGTCTGAATGCGGGGGCGGGGCGGTTGTTCCGCCCCGGGACGTTGTTGGCCGTGCTGAACGGGCCGCTGCTGCCGGCGTTGGCGGGGCCGCCGTTGACCGAGGAGGAACGGGGGGTTCTGCGGGCGTTAGACCGTACGTCGGTGTGAGCCTGGTCCGGTGCTGGGGCGCGGGCGGGTTGGTCTACTCGCCCGCGCTTGCGGGGTGCCGCCTTTCTGTGGGTCGGGAGCCGCCCCAGGCGGCACGCATGCCCGCAGGCTGGGCGAGCGAAGGCGTCAGCCGGTGAATGTGGGCTGGACCAGCCCCTTGCCCACCCCCGGTACCACCAACAGCGACCCCGACAGCGGCGGAGGCGTGTCCAGCCCCACCCGAGCCGTCGTGATGTACAGGTCACTCAGGTCGGCCCCACCGAACGCGCAGGCCGTCACCCGAGGAGCCGGAAGGCCGATCACCCGGTCCAGCACCCCCGCCGGGGTGTAGCGGCGGACCGCGCCGCCCTCCCACAGGGCCACCCACACGCAGCCGTCGGCGTCGACGGTGAGGCCGTCGGGGAAGCCCGCGCCCTCCTCGATCTCCACGAGGGGGCGGCGGTTCGCGGGGCGGCCGTCGGTGAAGTCGAAGACGTCGACGCGGCGGGTCGGGGAGTCGATGTAGTACATGAGGCGGCCGTCCGGACTCCAGCCGGTGCCGTTGCTGACCGCCACGTCGTCGAGGACGACCTCGACCGAGCCGTCGCCGGTGACGCGGGAGAGCGTGCCGCCGCCCGGGGCCTCGTCGTAGCGCATGGTGCCGGCCCACAGGGAGCCGTCGGGGGCGACGGCGGCGTCGTTGGCGCGGCGGCCGGGGACCGGCTCGTGGTGGAGCCAGCGGAAGGTGTCGTCGGGGTCGAGCAGGCCGACGCCGTCACGCAGGTTGAGGACGAGCCCGCCGCCCGTGCGGGGCTTGACGGCACCGACGTGCTGCTCGGTCGTACGGACCGTGCGCTGTCCGGTGGCGGGGTCGTAGGTGTGGATGCGGGAGCCGAGGATGTCGATCCATATCAGGCGGCCGGACGCCGCGTCCCACGTCGGGCCCTCGCCGAGCGTCGCCTCCGACCGGACCGCCACCTCGTACGCGTACGTCATGCCACGCTCCGGTAGCCGAGGTGCTCGGACAGCTCGGCGGCGCCCTTGGCGGCGAGCTGTTCCAGCTCACCGCGGCGGTCGTCGCTCCAGCGGATCATGGGGATGGAGATGGAGAGGGCGGCGACGACCTGCCCGGTGCGGTCACGGACCGGCGCGGCCACGCAGGACACGTCCGGGTTGGACTCGCGGCGCTCCACGGCGATGCCCCGCTGCCGGATCTCGGTCAGGGCCTCGCGCAGGGCGCCCGGGTCGGTGATGCTGTTCGGGGTCATCGCGACCAGATCGGCGTCGTCCGGGACGCGTGAGGCGAGCTCCGGCTCGGGAAGAGAGGCCAGCAGCATCTTGCCGACGGAGGTGCAGTGGGCGGGAAGGCGCCGGCCCGCGGCCGACACCATGCGGACCGCGTGCGTGGAGTCGACCTTGGCGATGTAGATGACGTCCGTGCCCTCCAGGATCGCCACGTGCACCGTCTCGTCGCAGGTCTCGGCGACGGAACGGGCGACCTGCAGACCCTCGGCCGCGAGGTCGAGCTGCTCGGCGTAACGGCTGCCGAGCTGGTACGGGCGTACGCCGAGCCGGTAGCGTCCGGGCTGGCCCTGCACGGGGACGATGTAGGACCGGGCGGCGAGCGTGGTGACCAGCTCGTGCACGGTGGTGCGCGGCAGCTGGAGCTTGCGCACGATGTCGGGGGCGGAGAGCGTCCCGTCCCCGTCGAGGAAGAGCTCGAGAATGTCGAGAGCCCGGGTCACGGCAGGTACGAGGCGTCCCACGACTGGCCCCCTCCCTTGTTGGTTGCGACTGACTTCGTCGGTGACTGCGCCGGTGAATGCGTTCGAGATTTCAACTGACGATCGGCATGACGAACACAGGCTAGTCATAGAGGGTGGAACGGGCAATGGTCGTGGAGTGTTGGGCGACGATGGGTGCCATGCCGTTCACCCCCCTCGACTTCCAGCTGGTCCTGCTGCGCCGCATGGCCGACCACAACCCCGGCCTGGTGGAGGACGCCCGCCATGAGCTGGGCGTCTCGATCGCCGAGATGCGCGAGGCGAACAAGCGCTGGCAGGCGATGGTCCGCTCCCCGCGGTCCCGGTCCTCCGCCTCGCGCTACCGCTCGGTCCTCGGCACCCCCGAGTCCACGACGTCCCGCCGTATCGGTGATCTGGACTGCGAGGCCTGGCTCTGGCCGCTCCCGCTCTGGCCCGATCTCCGCTTCGAGGTCCTCCTCGCCCCGAACGGCGCGGTCTGGAACGAGTGGCTGGTCCGCGCCCCCGGCGCCGAACCGCCGGTCCTGAAGACCGTCGACGACCTCACCCCCTGGTCCTGCACGGTCGACGAGGCGGCCCGCGCCTTCGCCCCCGCCCGCCCCCTCCAGGGCACCGCCCCCACCCGCTGGGGCCTCGCCTTCACCGCCCCGGACGCGGAGGGCGTACGCCATGAGGTGGCCGCGGAGTTCACGTACGGGCTGCTCCAGCGGACGGCGGTCAGCGGCTAGCCGGCCGCGGCCAGAATCGCCTCGACCACGCCCGGTACCGACCCGGTGTGCAGGGACAGGAACAGGTTCGGCTCGACCAGTTCCAGTTCCATGACGTGGGGCTCGCCGTTCTCGCCGTCCACGAGGTCGACGCGGGCGTACAGGAGGTGGGGGGCGTCGGGTATGGCGGACAGGGCGCGTTCGGCGACGGAGAGTTCGGCGGAGGTGGGCTGCCAGGGTTCGAGGCCGGGGTGGGCGACCTTGCGCTCGTCGTAGGGGGTGCCGGGGGACAGGACGGCGCCCTTGCGGCTGGCGTGCAGGAGGCGGCCGCCGAAGAACTGGAGGGCGCGTTCGCCGCTGACGTCGATGTTCCGCACGTACGGCTGGATCATCGCGGTGAAGCCCTCCGCGTGCATGCGCGCGAGCTGTCGTACGGCCGTGGCGTGCTCGTCGGGGGTGTAGCGGGCGGCGAAGCGGGCGCCCGCGCCCGAGGTCGGCTTGATCACGTACTCGTGGTCGTCGGGGAGGTCGGCCGCCTCGCCGGGGGCGATGTAGCGGGTGGGGACGGTGGGCACGCCGGCCGCCGCGAGGTGGCCGAGGTAGCGCTTGTCGGTGTTCCAGCGGATCACGCCGGCCGGGTTCGCGAGGCGGGTCGCCTCACCGGCCTTGGCGGCCCAGGCCGTGAACTCGTCGGCCCGCCAGCTGTAGTCCCAGGTCGAGCGGATCACGGCGAGGTCGAAGGAGGCCCAGTCGACGGCCGGGTCGTCCCAGAACACGGCGGCCGCCTCGGCTCCGGCCTCCTCCAGCGCCCGCACCAGCACCGGAAGGTCCCGGTCGACGCTGATCTCGGGTCCGGGGCGGCAGGTGACGAGTGCGATACGGGGCACGGCGGGCTCCTCGAGGTGCGAACGGCGGTCGGAGGTGCGAACGGGGGTCCGAACGACCGGCTCGCAGGCTAACAACCGCCCTCGCAACCGAAACAGCCCGCTTGACCTTCCCCTTTGGTGAAGCCACAGCATCGGTGGCGGAACCGGAAGGGGGCGGGGACGCGCTCCGGAAAGGGGCGGGGACATGCTGACCATCGGGGCCTTCGCGAAGGCGTGCCGGCTGTCGCCCAAGGCACTGCGGCTCTACGACGAGCTGGGGCTGCTGCCGCCCGCGCGGGTCGATCCGGACACCGGATACCGCTACTACGCGCCCGAGCAGCTTGAGCGGGCCCGGCTGGTGGCCTGGCTGCGACGGCTCGGCATGCCGCTGGCCCGGATCCGCGAGGTGTGCGAGCTGCACGCCCGCGAACCGGGGGCCGCCGCCCGTGAGATCCGCGCGTACTGGGCGCGGGTCGAGGCGGAGACGGCCGTACGGCGGGACCTCGCCGCGTTCCTCGTCGACCATCTGACGGCCACATCGAGGAAGGACACCACCATGCTGGAACTCCGTTACTCCGCCCACTCCGACCAGGGCCGGGTGCGCCCAGCCAACCAGGACACGGCATACGCGGGCGCCCGGCTGCTCGCCGTCGCGGACGGGTTCGGCGCGGCGGGCGGGCCCGCGAGCAGCGCCGCAGTGGAGGCACTGAAGTTCCTGGACACCGAGGAACTCCCGGCGGGCAGCGTGCTCAACCTGCTGGAGGACGCCGTGCGGGGCGCCACCGAGGCGGTCCACGACGTCGCGGACGGCACCGAGTACGGCACCACGCTCACCGCGCTGCTGTGGACGGGCTCCCAGCTCGCCCTGGTGCACATCGGCGACTCGCGGGCGTATGTGCTGCGCGACGGCGAGCTGTTCCGCATCACCCACGACCACACGGTGGTCCAGTCGCTGCTCGACGAGGGCCGGCTGACCCCGGAGGAGGCCACGAGCCACCCCCAGCCCGCCCTGCTCCTGAAGGCGCTGACGGGCGGCGCCACCGCCGGCCCCGACCTGCACCTGCACGACGCCCGCCCCGGTGACCGCTACCTCCTGTGCTCCGACGGCCTGTCCACCGTCGTCCCCGACGACCGCATCCGCGACCTCCTCACCGCGGCCCCGGCCCCGGACCGCGCCGTACGGTCCCTGATCGGTGCCGCGAACGACGCCGGCGGCCCGGACAACGTCAGCTGTGTGGTGGCGGAGGTGGTGCAGGCCGCGACCTGAGGGGCATCTGAATCCTGAAGCCGGCCGGGCAGGTCCTAGCGCTCCTCCTCCGGCTCCCAGTCCAGTAGCCGTACCTTGGCGACCGTGCGCACGTGACGGCGCATCGCGGTGGCCGCCTGCGCTGGATGGCCTGCGGCGATGGCGTCGAGGATGGCCTGGTGCTGGGCCAGGGAGCGGGCGGGGCGGTGGGGCTGGCGGAGGGACTCCGTGCGGCTCTCGGCGATCTGGTCGGCGATGGAGCGCATGAACTCCGCGAGGAGAGCGCTGTGGGCGGCCGCCGTCACCGCCGCGTGGAACAGGCGGTCGCCCTCGACGCCGGGCCCGCCCTCCTCGATCTCCGCCGCCATGTGGGCGAGCGCCGACCTCATCGCCGTCAGGTCGTCCTCCGTACGGCGCTCCGCGGCCAGTTCCGCGAGTTTCGTCTCCAGGGCCTCGCGGGCGTCCAGGACGTCGGGAAGGCGTCGGCGGCGCTCGACCATCCGCTCGACGGGCTCGACGTCCAGGCTGTCGCGGACCAGGTACGTGCCGCCGCCGTGCCGCGCCTCCACCAGGCCCTGGACCTCCAGGACCACGATCGCCTGCTTCACCGAGGCCCGGCTGACGCCGAGGCGCTGGGCCAGGTCGCGTTCCGGTGGGAGGCGGTCGCCGGCGCGGAGGCCGCCGTCCGTGACGTACTGACGCAGGCGGTCGAGCACCTGCTCGTAGAGGCGCTGTTTCGTCATGGGGCGCAGGGCGTCGGTCACGGGTCCCCCTCTCGTCGGGAGCGTAGCACCGGGGCCGACAGGTGGCCGAGTGGCTGAGCCAATTTGTGCGGGACCCCTTGACGTGGCTCCGCAGCGCGCCCACGCTAACGAGCCATCGCCTGCAAGTGGCTCAGCCACTCGGCCACTCAGGCGTCCGCACCACCCGCACCCAGCCGCTCCGGGGCCCAAAGACGGGAGCCCGTATGTCCCCTGAACTCATCTCGATCCTCGTCCTCGTCGTGGTGTTCGTCGTCGCCACCACCCGTTCCGTCAACATGGGCGCGCTCGCCTTCGCCGCCGCGTTCGGGGTCGGCGAACTCGTCGCCGACCTCGACGCGGACGGCATCTTCGCCGGATTCCCCGGCGACCTGTTCGTCGTCCTGGTCGGCGTCACGTACCTCTTCGCGATCGCACGGGCCAACGGCACCACCGACTGGCTGGTGGAGGCCTCCATCCGGCTCGTACGGGGGCGCGTGGCGCTGATCCCCTGGGTGATGTTCGCCCTCACCGGTGTGCTCACGGCGATCGGCGCGGTCAGTCCGGCCGCGGTCGCGATCGTCGCGCCGATCGCCCTGAGCTTCGCCACCCGCTACGGCATCAGTCCGCTGCTGATGGGCGCGATGGTGGTGCACGGCGCCCAGGCGGGCGGCTTCTCGCCGATCAGCATCTACGGCACGATCGTCAACGGCATCGTCGAGCGCGAGAAGCTCCCCGGCAGCGAGATCACCCTCTTCCTCGCCTCCCTGTTCGCCAACCTCGTCATCGCGGGCATCGTGTTCGTCGTCTTCGGCGGAGTGAAGCTGTGGGCGCAGGGGGCGGTGTCGGCGACGGAGGCGACGGACCAGAGCGCTGAGGGCGCAACGGGCACAAAGGGCACAGGAGGCACGGACGACGGCAGCCCGGTGGGCGGTGGCGCCGGCTCGGACGGCGGCGCCCGGACCGCTCCCGTCGGCACGGCCTCCGGCACCGCCGTGGCCGCCCGTTCCGACGCCCCCGGCACCACCACCCGCCTCACCCCCGCCCGGATCGCCACCCTCCTCGCGCTGGTCGCCCTCGTCGTCGCCGTGCTCGTCTTCGATCTCGACGCGGGTCTCACGGCGATCACTCTGGCCGTCGTGCTGAGCACCGCCTGGCCACAGGACAGCCGTACGGCGGTCGGCCAGATCGCCTGGTCGACGGTCCTGCTGATCTGCGGTGTCCTCACCTACGTCGGCGTGCTGGACCAGATGGGCACGATCAAGTGGGCCGGCGAGGGCGTCGGCGACATCGGTGTACCGCTGCTGGCCGCGGTCCTGCTGTGCTACATCGGCGCCCTCGTGTCGGCGTTCGCCTCCTCCGTGGGGATCATGGGCGCGTTGATCCCGCTGGCGGTGCCGTTCCTCGCGCAGGGCGAGATCGGGGCGGTCGGCATGGTGGCGGCGCTGGCGGTGTCGGCGACGGTCGTGGACGTCAGCCCGTTCTCGACGAACGGCGCCCTGGTGCTGGCCGCGGCGCCCGACGTGGACCGCGAGCGATTCTTCAGGCAGCTGATGGTCTACGGAGGGATCGTGGTGGCGGTGGTGCCCGCGGTGGCGTGGCTGGTGATGGTGGTACCCGGATTCGGGTAGGACCGGCGGGCGGCAACAGGAAGCGACAGTTAAGGAGCATGACGCGTGTCCTCACTTTTCCCGGCCCTCACGGGCGGTCCGGCGGGGCGGGTCGCCCTGCGGTTCGGCGCCCGGTCCCTGACGTACGCGGAGCTGGCCGCCGCGGCCGGCGCGCTGGCGGACCGGATCGCGGGCGGCGGGCGGGTCGCCGTCTGGGCGACGCCGACCCTGGAGACCGCCGTCGCGGTGGTGGCGGCGCTCGAGGCCGGTGTGGCCGCCGTACCGCTCAACCCGAAGTCCGGGGAGAAGGAGCTCGGGCACATCCTGTCCGACAGCGCCCCGACGGCGGTGCTGGCCGAGGCCGGCGTGGAACTCCCGGCGCCACTCCGGGACTTGGTGCGCGTCGACGTCGACGTGCACGGCACCGGGAGCCCGGCCCCCGAGCCGTCGGCCGGTGACGAGGACCCCGCCCTCGTCGTCTACACCTCCGGTACGACCGGCCCGCCCAAGGGTGCCGTCATCCCCCGTCGTGCCATCGCCACGACCCTCGACGCGCTCGCCGACGCCTGGCGGTGGACCGGCGACGACGTGCTGGTGCACGGGCTGCCGCTGTTCCATGTGCACGGGCTGGTCCTGGGCATCCTGGGCCCGCTGCGGCGCGGCGGAGCTGTGCGGCACCTGGGCCGGTTCACGACCGAGGGCGTGGCCCGTGAGCTGAACGACGGCGCGACCATGCTGTTCGGCGTGCCGACGATGTACCACCGCATCGCCGAGTCCCTGTCCGCCGAACCCGAGCTGGTCAAGGCGCTCGCCGGGGCCCGGCTGCTGGTCTCCGGCTCGGCCGCGCTGCCCGTGCACGACCACGAACGCATCGCGGCCGCGACCGGGCGCCGCGTGATCGAGCGGTACGGCATGACGGAGACGCTGATGAACACCAGCGTGCGGGCCGACGGGGAGGCCCGTGCGGGCACGGTCGGCGTGCCGTTGCCGGGCGTGGAGGTGCGGCTGGTGGAGGAGGACGGCTCGGCGGTGGCGTCGTACGACGGTGAGACGGTGGGCGAGATCCAGGTGCGAGGGCCCAACCTGTTCACCGAGTACCTCAACCGGCCCGACGCCACGGCCGAGGCCTTCACCGCGGACGGCTGGTTCCGCACCGGCGACATGGCGGTGCGTGACCCCGACGGCTACGTCCGGATCGTCGGCCGGAAGGCCACCGACCTGATCAAGAGCGGCGGTTACAAGATCGGGGCCGGGGAGATCGAGAACGCGCTCCTCGAACACCCGGGGGTGCGCGAGGCCGCCGTCACCGGGGAGCCGGACGCCGACCTGGGCGAGCGGATCGTCGCCTGGATCGTCCCGACGGATCCTCAGTCCCCGCCCGATGCCGAGGAGTTGGCCGACCATGTGGCGAGCCGGCTCGCGCCGCACAAGCGGCCGCGAGTGGTCCGGTACCTCGACGCGCTGCCGCGCAACGACATGGGGAAGATCATGAAGCGGGCGCTGCCGTCATGAGCGTCCGCCTCACCGCACGCGAAGCCATCGCCCTCGTCAGCGACCACTTCGAGGAACTCCCTCACCCCGAGCGGCAGTCCGGGCCCGACGGTCCGCTCGGCTGGCAGGGCTACGACGCCTCGCGCGCCCGCGCGGCCGAGCGCACCGGTGAAAAGGAGTCCATCGTCTGCGGCACCGCGAGCGTCGAGGGCACGCGGGCCGTGCTGATCGCGTTCGAGTTCGGCTTCCTGGGCGGCTCGCTGGGCGAACGTACCGGCGACCGGCTGGAGTCGGCGTACACGCACGCCCGCGCTCACCGTCTCCCGGTCGTCCCGCTGGTGGCCACGGGCGGCAGCCGGATGCAGGAGGGCATGCTCGCCCTCACCCAACTCCAGCGCGTGGCCCGGCAGTCCGCGCTCACCCGGGAGGCCGGGCTGCCCCAGATCGCCGTCCTGCGCGACCCCACGACGGGCGGCGGCTGGGCCACCCTGGGCGCGGGCGCCGACGTGATCCTCGCCCTCCCCACCGCCCAGGTGGGCTTCGCCGGCTCCCGCGTACGCCCACCGGGCGCCGACCCCACCGCCTACACGGCGGAGTCCCAGGTCGCGGCGGGGTCGGCGGACGCGGTGGTCCGCCCGGAGGAGCTGCGGGAGCTACTGGGGCGGTGGCTTCGGCTCCTGACGGGCGGGGTGACGGGGCGGACTCCACCGACGGGCACCTCAACGCCGGGCACGCGACTGGCGGGCGCGTCTGGGCCGGGCACCCCATTGCCGGGCGCGCCTACGCCGGGCACGCCACGCGCTGGCACCCCGACGCCTGGCACCCCGACGCCTGGCACCCCGCTGACGGACACCCCGCTGACGGACACCTCGACGCCCGACACTCCACTGCCGGACGCCTCGACGCCGGGCACCCCACGCCCTGGCACCCCGGCGGCATCCAGCTCGCCCACCGCGGCATCCGGTCGGCCCGACACCACCGATCGGCCCGCCACCACCGGTCGGCCCACCACCGCCGACCAGGACGCCACCGGCGAGGACGCGGTCGCCGCCGCCCCGCCTCCCAGCGTCCAGGACGCGACCACCACGCCGCCCATGCCCGAGCCCGCCCCCCTCCCCCCTGCCCTCGGCGTAGCCGACCTCCCCCTCTCCGGGTGGGACGCAGTCCAGCGCGCCCGTTCCCCGCAGCGCCCCCGCGCCGAGAGTTACTTGGACGCCTACTTCACGCACCGTGTCCCCCTCTCCGGCGACCGCTGCGGCGGCGCCGACCCCGAGGGCATGCTGTGCGGTTTCGGTGAGCACGCGGGGCGTACGGTCGCGTATGCCGCGCAGACGGGGGCGGCGACCCGCCCGGCGGGCTACCGCACGGCGGCCCGGCTGATCCGGCTCGCGGACCGGCTCGGGATTCCCGTGCTGACGTTGGTGGACACGCCCGGCGCGGCCAACGACGCGGAGGCGGAACGGCAGGGGGCGGGCGCGGCGATCGCGGACCTGTTCGGCGCGGTGGCCGCCGCGCGCACGCCGGTCACCACGCTGGTGATCGGCGAGGGCGGCTCCGGCGGCGCGCTGGCGCTGGCCGCGCCCGGCAACACCTGGGCCACGCCGGACAGTTACTTCTCGGTCATCGCACCGGAGCTCGCGGCCGCGATCCTGAAGCGCACCCCGGAGGAGGTCGAGCAGACGGCCGATCAACTCCGGGTGCGGCCACAGGACTTGGTGGAACTGGGCGTCGTCCGCGGTATCGCGCCCATAGCCGGCGGCGCTCCCCTCCCACCGCCCGCGTAGGGGCGTGTCCCGCCGACGGGAGCGGTTATGGACTGGGTAAACGGGGACAACCTCAAGTACCTTCCGTAACAATGAAGGTGCACAACGCAGCCGCACGACGGGGGACTCATGGAAGGCGTGGTGGAGTTCAGGACGGGCGACGGTGCCGTGGTCGCCGTCGAGGCCGTCGAGGAGCAGTACGGCTCCCGTCTGGTGGCCCGCGGTGACGGTACGGTCCAGGCGGCCCGCACCTTCGAAGGCGCACTGGACGGGGTGCGTGCCGCGGCCGAGTCGGCGCTGCGGGTCTTCCGGGACGGCTCGCTACGGCCGGACGGCGTCGAGATCGAGTTCGGGGTGAAGCTGGCCGCCGAGACGGGCGCGATCATCGCCAAGGGGACCGCGGAGGGCCATCTCGTGGTCCGGCTGACCTGGTCGCCGTCCGGCCCGCAGTCCTCGTCCGGCCCACAGTCCCCGTCCACCCCGCAGTCCCCGTCCACCCCGGAGGCCGGCCCGTCCACATGAACAGCGCCGAGTGGCACGCCCGGATCGAGTGCGGGGGCAAGGTGGCCGGGGCGGGCTTCCTGGTGACCCCGAGCAAGGTGCTGACCTGCGCCCATGTGGTGCGGGACGGCGCGAGGGACGGGCTGACGGTGACCTTCACGGAGCGCCCGGGCCTGCCCGCCGTACGGGCACGGGTGGTGGCCGACGGGGGCTGGGGCGGCGGCGCCACCGACCTCGGTGACGTGGCCGTGCTGGAGTTGGAGCGGGAGGTCGCGATCGCCCCGGCCGCGCTGGCCCCCGTGGACGGAGCGCACGGCACGGCACCCCGCAAGCTGGTCGTGTACGGGTTCCCGGCCGGCTTCGACGAGGGCACGCTCGCCGAGTACCGCATCACCGCACCGCAGTTGATCAGCCGGGAGTGGCTCCAGCTGGAGGCGTGGCAGCCGGACGGGCAGCCGCTGGCCCCCGGGTTCAGCGGCGCCGCGGTCACCCTGGTCGACACCGGCGAGGTCGTCGGCATGGTCACGGCGGCGGCCGGCGCCCGGGGTGTGCGCAACGGACGGATGATGCCCACGCAGGTCATGGCCCAGTACTGGCCCGACCTCGAGAGCCTGGTCCCGACCTCCGACCACCGCACCGCCGACCGCACCCGCCTGCGCGCGCTGGTCGAGCGGGCGGTCCGCGCGGGCGTGGACTGCGATCCGGTGCGGCTCTACACGGCCGCGGCCGGCCCGTTCGATCCCGATCCCCCTGAGGAGGGGTTCGACTCGCTGTGGTCGGCGGCGCTGTTCGTGCTGTGCGAACTCGACGGCCCGGGCGCCGTGGAGACGCTGGCCCGGCTCACCGACCGGCTGGAGGCGTTACTCCGGACCCGCGAGCCGGAGACGCCCGCACCCGAGTGGGCGCCCATCCTCGTCGAGCTCAAGCACAGCGGCGCCGGCGACGGCCTGGTCCGCGTCGAGGTGTCGGCGTACAGCCAGGGGCGCAGACATCCGGTCGACTCGGACACCGTCCCGCAGGGGCGGCTGCGCGCGTACGTCCAGGACAGCATCGAGGCCGCGTTCCGGTATCTGACGCCCGGCGCGGACGAGTTGATCGCGTTCGCGCTGCCCCGCGACTGGCTGGACTGGCCGGTCGACCGCTGGGAGAGCGCCCCCGACGACGACACCCCGCTCGGCTGCGTCTATCCGCTCGTCGTCACCGACCACGCCCGCCGCAAGGCCAGCACACGGCACGTCCTGACCCGTGCCTGGAACCGGCTCGACTCCTTCCCCGGCGCCCGGCTGCAGCGCGTCGACTGCGGCAGCCCCGAGGAGCCCGGCAGGCTGCGGGTGCGGCTGCGCAAGCCCGACGCCTGTCTCGCGGGCTTCGCCACCGCCCCGGCGGCGACCCGCACCCGCCCCCACTTCGACACCTCGCTCAGCGCGCCGGCGCCGGTGATCGTGTGGTCGCGCAGCGGCTGCGTCGCCGGCGAGGACGACTGCGGGGGCACCGACGGCTGCACCGGCAAGGCCTTCCTGGACGAGCTGGACGCCTGCGTCTCCCAGGTGCCGCCCGCCGAACTCCCCCGGCACATCCTCGCGTTGCGTGAGGAGGCCGACGCGGAGGACGGCCACTGGGCCCGGGACATCCAGCTGCTGTGGGACGACCCGCGCGTCTTCACCGACCCGCACGCCACCGCGGCCGCCCACGTCCAGTCACCCGTGGCCTGACCACGCACCGCACGAACGCCACGACGACGCCGCCGACACGCCGCAGAACGGAGACCGGAGACCACCCCATGCCCCACTGGTCCGTCTACACCGGGAAGAGCGAGCCGCACGACGGCATCGAACGGCTGCCCGCACCGCCCCCGTGGCGCGCCTTCGACGGCGAGCCCGTCCTGCCCCCGCCCCGCGACACCGACGACGAGACGGCGATCTCCCCCGACCGCGTGCACCGCGCCAGGACGTACGTCGCCACCCCGGAGAGCGTCCAACTCGTCAACGCCGCGCTCACCCTGCGCCGCCCGCTCCTCGTCACCGGCCCGCCCGGCACCGGCAAGTCGTCGCTGGCGTACGCGGTGGCGCGCGAGCTGCGGCTCGGCCCGGTCCTGCGCTGGAACATCACCAGCCGCAGCGCCCTCGCCGACGGCCTCTACCAGTACGACCCGCTGTCCCGGTTGTACGCGGCGCGCCAGGCGGCGGCCGGGTACGACGGACCGCGCGCGAGTACGGAGGGCGTCGAGGACCACCTGCGCCTGGGCCCGTTGGGCACGGCCCTGCTCCCCTACGAGCGGCCCCGCGCCCTCCTCGTCGACGAGATCGACAAGAGCGACCTCGACCTGCCCAACGACCTGCTGAACGTGCTGGAGGAGGGCCAGTACGAGATCCCGGAGCTGGTCCGCGCCGCCCGCCACACCACCGGCGGCGGTGACGATGGTGATGGCGGTGGCGGTGGCGGTGGCACGGCAAAGGTTTTGGCCGACGGCACCGACACCCCCGTGCCCATCACCCGGGGCCGGGTCCGCTGCCGTGCCTTCCCCTTCGTCGTCCTCACCAGCAACGGCGAACGCGAGTTCCCGCCCGCCTTCCTGCGCCGCTGTGTCCGCCTCCGGCTGCGCCGCCCCGACCGCCACCAGCTCACCGAGATCGTCCGCGCCCACCTCGGCACCCCCGAGGGCCGCGCCGACCACCTCATCACCCGCTTCCTCGAACGCGCCGGTACGGGTGAACTCGCCACCGACCAACTCCTCAACGCCATCTACCTCACCGGCATCGCCGGCCTCGAAGCCGACTCCCACGACGAACTCGCGGAACAGCTGATGCCGTACCTGAACACGACGGCGGACGGCGATGGCTTCTGAGGAGGGAAGCGAGGAGGGCGAGAGCCGCGGAGGGCAGGGACAGCACGGGGCTGAGCCCTCCGCCGTCGCGCGGTTGGCCTCCGTGATCGCCGCGGCCGCGGCGGGTGAGGCGGGTTCGCCGACCGGGCCGACCCCGCTGGAGGTCGCGGAACTGCTGTGGCTGGCGGGCCAGTTGGGGGGCGATTTCTCAGACGAAGTCCCGGTGGTCGACAACGGCGTGGGTGAGCCCGGCACCGCCGCCCCTCCGGCCCTCGCCGACGCCCCCACCGCCGTACCGCCCCCCTCCGGGCCACCCGCGCAGGACCCCGCACCCCCCACCACCGCCCCGCACTCGGACGGCCGTGTCCCGCTTCACCTGCCCGCGCCCGTACAGCCCTCGGAGGGGACCGGCGGCGGGCCTGCGCTGCTTGCCCCCGCGCCGCCGATGCTGCCCCACCCCCTGGCGTTGCAGCGGGCGTTGCGGCCGCTGAAGCGGAAGGTGCCCGCGCCGCGTGCGCGGGTTCTGGACGAGCGGGCGACGGCCGACCGCATCGCCCGCCTCGGTGCCCACCCCGACGTCTGGCTGCCCGTCCTGCGCCCGGCCCCCGACCGCTGGCTGCACCTCAATCTCGTGCACGACGCGGGCCCCACCATGCCGGTCTGGCGCCCCCTGGTCCGCGAACTGCACACCGTCCTCGCCCAGTCGGGCATCTTCCGCACGGTCACCCTGCACCCGGCGGGACCCGACGGCCGGGCCCGCCACGTCCCCGCCCCCGACGACGGCCGTACCGTCACCCTCCTCGTCAGCGACTGCATGGGCCCGCAGTGGCGCCCGGGACCGGCGGGTGAACGCTGGTACGCCACCCTGCGCCGCTGGGCGGACCGCATGCCGGTGGCCGTGCTCCAGCCGCTGCCGGAACACCTGTGGCCGACGACCGCCCTGCCCGCCGAGCCGGGACTGCTCACCCCGCCGGCCGCGGCGGCCCCCTCGTCCACGCTCGCCTTCACCCCGTACGACCCCGACACCCCGCCCCCGCCCGCCTCGGCCGTCCCCCTCCCCGTCCTGGAACCGGGCGCCCCCTGGATCGCCAACTGGGCCGCGTTGCTCGCCGACCTGGGCGGTCGCCGTATGCCGGGCGCCGTGGCGTGGCTGCCCACGGCTCCCCCGGCCCCCACCGAACCGGCCCCCGCCGTCACCTCCTCCACGCCGGAGGACCTGGTCCTGCGCTTCCGCGCGACCGCGTCCCCGGAGGCCTTCCGCCTCGCCGGCCACCTCGCGCTCGCCGTGCCCTCCGTGCCGGTGATGCGCCTCGTCCAGCGCACGGTGCACCGCGAACCGCGCCCGCAGCACCTCGCCGAGGTCATCCTCAGCGGCATGCTGACGACCGCCCCCGGTCCCCCGGGCTCCTACGACTTCCGCCCCGGTGTACGCGACCTCCTCCTGCGCACCCTCCCTCGCTCCGCCCGCGGCCGGACCCGCGAGTTCCTGGCGGAGGTGGGCGCGCTGATCGACGACCGGGCGGGGATCGCGGCGGGGGAGTTCCAAGCGGAGCGAGGCAGGGACGGCGCTCCGGGCGGCGCCGCGTTCGCGACGGTCAGCGAGGATACGGTACGGCGGCTGGGCGGGGACGAGTCGGAGGAACTGGTCGGCGGGCGGTACCGGCTGTTCGGGCGCCGGGGGCCGGGGCGGCGGATGTGGGCGGCCATGGATGTGCGGACCGGCCAACGGGTCGTCGTCCACCTGTACCCGGAGCAGGAGGCGCAGTCGCGGAACCGGTTCCTGCGGGAGGCGGGGGCGCTGGCCGAGGTGGTCAGTCCGCATGTCGTGCGGGTGCTGGACTTCGGGATGGAGGGGCACAAGCCCTATCTGGTCGTGGAGTTCGAGGACGGCGTGACGCTGACCGAGCTGGAACGCGGCAGCGGGCCGGGCGTGTCGCTGCGGGTGCTGGCCCGGGTGGCGTGCCAGGGGGCGGTGGCGCTGAAGACTCTGCACGCCGTGGGCCTGGTGCGGGGGCAGTGGGGGGTCGCGGGGCTGCTGTTGCGGCCGGACGGCACGATGGTCCTCAGCCGATTCGCCCTGGGCGAGCAGTCCCTGCGCGTGGATGCCGCGGAAGACGAACTGGCCTTCGTCGAGGTGGTCCGTGGACTGGCAGAACGTGCTGCTGTTCCGCGCGAGTTCGAATCGCTGCGCGCGGCCGTCGCGAGCGGGGACCGGGTCCGGTACACCGAAACGGAGCTCGCGGCCGCCCAGAATCACGGCCCGCTGGACTACCGGCTGTTCGGCCCGCTGACCATCGCTCGCCCCGACGAGCCTCCCGTGACGATCCCGAGCGCTGAGGCCCGCGCCCTGCTGAGCATGCTGCTCCTCAGGGCGGGACAGCGCGTGACGTTGGCCGAACTGGCCCAGGGCATCTGGGAACAGCCACCCCCCGAGGACGAGGCGGCCCACCGCGTTCACAGCCTGGCGGCGTTGCTCGCCCGACGCCTCGGCCCCAGCAGCCTCGCCACCCTCTCCGGTGGCTACGCGCTGTACGCGGCGGGCGACGACATCGACGTACGGAAGTTCGAGGCCCATCTCGACCGCGCCGCGAGCCTGGAAGACCCGCAAGCCCGGCGTCATGAGCTCCGACGCGCCCTGGACCTGTGGCACGACGATCCCCTGTCCGGCGTCCCGGGCCCCGCCGCCGACGCCACCCGCGCCCGGCTCCAGGCCCGTTGCCTGGCCCTCCGCGCCGACCTGGCCGAGCTCGACCCGCGGTCCGGCGCGGGCGGGCAGGTGCCGGTCGCGGACGACGTCGAGCGGCGCGCCACGATCCTCTTCGAGGCCGACGACCTGACCGGGCGCCCCGAGGCCCGCATCACCCTGGAGTACGCGGTGCACCAGATGCTCTCCCGCGGCGCCCTCACCCCCCAGCAGTACGAGGTGCGGGTCCGCCGCGACGGCTACGAGGTCGTCACCGAACCCGGCACCTACCTGTTGCCCGTACTGGTGGCGGTCCTGCGGGGCCTCCCGGAGGCCCTCTCGGGGCTCACGGATCCGCCGGGACTGCGGGTGACGTTCTCGGAGCAGCTCACCGAGCTGCCGTCCATCCCCCCGGCCGACCTCCTGGTGGTCGTCCCTCCGTCCCTCTACGAGCAGTTCGCGGACAGCTCCGCCGCTCAGGGCTCCCAGCGTTTCCAGCCCCTGTACCGAGGCAGCGCCCCCGACACCCCGCCCCTCGCCTGGTACTGCCCCCTCACCCCGCCGCAGGCGCACGCGCAGCCCGAAGCCGAGACCCGTGACCTGGTGAAGGGTCCCTTCATCGCGCACGACCTCCGTCAGCTCGGCATACCCGCCCCCGGCCGTACGGCCGTCGTGCACACGCAGCCCGACGGTCCGCTGACGCTGCTCAACCCGGCGAACCCGCACGGGAAGCGTCCGCCGCGGGTGACGACGTACTACGAGGTCGACCTGACGACGCACCAGGCCCACTACCGGGTGTCCCTCCCGAGCTCCGGCAAGGGCGCCTTCGCCGCCGCGGTCCAGCTGTCGTGGCACGTCGAGGATCCGGTCGCCTTCGTACGCTCGGAGAGCACGGGCGTGTCCGAGCGGCTGCTCGACCATGTGCTGGAGTCGGCGGCCCGCATCACCCGCCGCCACCCGCTGCGCCGGGCGGGCGCGGCCCAGCGGGCGGTGAACTCGGGGCTGCGCAGGTGGCCGGTGCCGGGGCTGGCGGTGGCGTGCGCGGTGCAGCTGGCGCCGGAGGGCGCGCCGCTGCCGGAGCCGCGGCTCACGGCGCCGCCGTCCCGTCCGTTGTCCGGCCTGCTTGCCGACGCCGAGACCGTGCTGCTCGGCTTCGACGGTCCCCTCACCCGCCTGTACTCGTCGCAGACCGCGCGCGAGGCCGTGCTCGACCTGCTCGCCCTCGTCGCCGAGCACCGCGACCCGGACGACGCGCTCACGGGCCGCCCCCTGCCCCGGGTGAACGCGGCGGGCCGGGAGGTGTTCGCGCACCCGCTGGACGTGCTGCGCGCCTTCGCCCAGGACAGGCTCGGGCCCCTGCTGCGCGCACGCCTCGACGAGCTCGAACTGGCGGCCGTCCCCGACGCGCCGACCACGCACAACTCGGTGCCGCTCGTGCGCGCCCTGCACGACTCGGGCCGCCCCGTCCACGTCGTCACGGACGTCTGCCCGCAGGCCGTGCACCGCTATCTGGAGCCCTACGGTCTTCCCCTCGACGGCGTTCACGGCCGCGGCGAGGACCTCGGCCTGCTCATGCCCCACCCCGACTGCCTCCAGCGCGCCCTGCGCTCCCCCGGCCTGCCCGCCCCCACGGGCGTCGTGATCGGCTCGACGGTCGCCGAACTCACCGCCGCCCAGCAGGCCGGTCTCCGCTTCGTCGGCCTCGCCCGCAATCCCACGTCCGAGCAACGCCTGCGCGAGGCCGGCTGCGACATCACCGTCCCGTCCCTCGCACCCGTGCTCGAAGCAGCCCGCTCCCTTTGAACGCCGGCCCCTCGTTCCAAAACCCCCCATTCAGCGGCGCCCCGCCCGGCCCCCTCCAGAAGGCGGCCTTGGCCGCACCCCCCGCACGATGCGAGGGAGGCCCGCCATCGGGCGGCCCCCTCGGCCTGCGTACTCGGGAGGACCTGGAATGACCGCCAGTCTGGAGCAGCTGCGCCGCTGCCACTTCGCCGTCGACCTGGGCGCCGCGAGGACGCGGGTGTATGTGAAGGGGGCGGGGCTCATCGTCGACCAGCCGTCCGCCGCCGCCGTGAACACCCGTACGGGCGCGCTGATCGCGGTCGGCGAGTTCGCGGAGAAGATGACGGGGCGCACCCCCGACTACATCCGCGTGGTCCGCCCCGTCTCCGGCGGGACGGTCGTCGACATCGAGATGGCGCAGCGCATGCTGCGTCATCTGCTCGGCGACAAGGTCCGCCGCTCGCTTCGCCGCAAGCCGTTCCTGCGCGCCGCCGCGTGCACCCCGCACGACGCCGACCCGCTGGCCCAGCGGGCCGCGATCGAGACGCTGGTCGGGCTCGGTGCGCGCCGGGTGGAGCTCGTCGACACGCTCATCGCCGCCGCCGTCGGCTGCGGGCTGCCCGTGGAGCAGCCCGAGGCGACGATGATCATGGTGTGCGGGGCGGCGGCCACCCAGGTGGCCGTTCTGTCCCTCGGTTCGATCGTGACCGCGGAACGCATCCCGGTCGGCGGTGAGGCCGTGGACCACGCGATCGTGCAGCATCTGCGCCACGAGCACGAGCTGATGCTCCCCAGCCAGTCCGTACGGCCCCTCCAGCTCGCCCTCTCCGGCAACGGGCTCACTCCGCAGGGCCCGACCTCCACGGAGATCCACGGACGGGACGTCGCGACCGGTCTGGCGCGTTCCGTGCAGGTGGACACCGCCGCGGTGCGGGGCGCGATCGAGACCCCGCTGACCGCGGTGCTCGACGGCATCGGACGGGTGCTGCGGGACTGCCCGCCCGACCTCGTGGCCGACCTCGTGGACCGCGGGATCATGATGGTGGGCGGCAGCGCGCTGCTGCCCGGCCTCGACCAGATGCTGCGGCAGGCCACCGGCATTCCGGTGCACATCGCCGAGCGCCCCGACGTGTGCGCCGCGATGGGCCTGGGCGCCATGCTGGAGGGCAGGATCCGGCCGCTGAAGCTGGACCCGCTGGCCACCTGAGCGCCCGGCTCCTCTGCGGCGGGGTCAGGGGGCCAGGAACACGCGGATCGTCGTGCCCGCGGCGTCCGTGTGAACGCGGACGAGGTCGGCGATGAGGTTGACCAGGAGCAGCCCGCGGCCGCCGCGCTGCTCGTGCGGGGCGGGCCGGCGCCCGGCGAGCGGATCCTCCAGCCGTCCTCCGTCGCGCACCTCGCACACCACGTACCCGTCCTCGGCCCACACCCGCAGCTCGCCCACGCCGCCGCCGTGCACCACGCTGTTGGTGGTCAGCTCGGCGGTGATGAGGGACAGGTCGTCGAGCCGGGTGCCCGTGAGGCCGAGCCGGGTGCCCTCGGCGGTGGCGTGGTACCGGGCTCCGGGGAGCGTGACGGTGTCGAAGGCCAGGGTCATCACGTCCGGGGCGGGGGGCAGCGGCCGGTTGTAGCCGCTGACGATGCCGTCGGGGTCGTAGGCGCCGCTGGCCTGTCCCAGCGGGGCGCCGGAGGTGATGAGAGTGGGGTGGGTGGCCAGGGCGTCGGTGAGGACCTGTTCGTCGAGGCGCTGCACGTCGTAGGGACAGAGGATGGTCACCTCGCGGCCCTGGAAGGCCGCGTTGATCAGCGCCTCGTGCTGGACGCAGGCGGGGTACTCGGTCTCCGTGCGGCCGGCCCAGATCGGCTCGCCGATGATCCGCACGCGGAGGCCGGGCGGCTGGGTGTCGGCGAACGCGCGCAGCACCCCGGGGATGATCCGGCCGGGGTTGCGTCCCGCCTGGCGCATGTCCAGGAACCGCACCGCCGCGGCGGCGTCGCCGAGCCCGTCCTGGATGAGCCGCAGGTTTTCGCCGGGTACCGCCACCGCCACCGGTTCCCCGGCCTCGACGGCCTCGCGCACGAAGGGCACCGTGCCCGCGAGATACTCCTGCTCGTCCCGGTAGAAGAGCGCGGGATGCACGAAGGGATCGGCCACGGCTGTCATGACGCCGGCACCTCGATCCCGTCGAGGCCGGGCCACAGCAGCTCCAGCGACCGGCGCAGGGCGGGTGGCGGCCCGTGCAGCACGATGCGCCGGTCCGGCCCCAGACGCCGGACGGCGTCTGCGAGAGCTCCGGCACCGGCGACATCGACGAATGTCAAGGCCGACAGTTCCAGTTCGTACACGTCCTCGTCCCCGCGTAGCGCCTCATCCAACGCGCGTTCCCAGATCACACGCGTGGCCAGGCCGACCTCCCCCGCCGCCCGCAGTCCCCGCCGCCCGGACAGCGGAGACACGGTCAACCCCGGTTCCGCGTCGACGGCCGCGGACGGTGTTCCGTACCGGATACCCACACCAGTCTCCCCGATGCTCCTGATCAACAGGGCCCTACCCCCTTGCGGCCCCCTCCATGCACCGAACGGGTGTAGCGAACCGCTCACGGGGCAGACGCAGTCGCACGTACGGCGTGCTGGACCACAGGCAGGCTACGCCCATAGGACTCGGCGACCGAAGAGGCAGGGGGACATGACTTCTGTGGCACCACCATCTCTCGCGGGAGGAATGCCGAGCACTCTGGTCATCGACGGACACCTGGAAGAGGGCCGCGCGCTGCTCGGCACACGGGGGGAACTCGTCCACGGGTGCGCGGACCTCCTGGCCAAGTCGCTGGCCGCGCTGTCGGCCGACGTCCACCGGGTGGAGTTCGACATGAGCGGGGTGACGTTCATGGACACGGCCGGGCTGCAGTTCCTGGAGCTGTTGGAGGACTACAGCCGGCGCACCGGGGTTCCGGTGGCGACGTCCGGCTGGAGCGGCCAGCCGCGCCGCATCCTGGAGCTCACCGGCCTGGACACCGTCGACCCGCTGCGCGGCGCCCCCGTCCCGTCGGGACCGGAACCGGTGCGGGAGCCGGACGAGCCGACGCCCGCCCGCTCCCCGGTGGCGCTGGAGCGCGCGGAGCGGCTGACCGTGCTGCAGGAGGAGATCGAACAGCTGCGCCATGCGATCCGTACCCGCCCGGTGATCGACCAGGCCCGCGGGATCCTCATGGCCTTGCACGCCTGCACCTCCGACCAGGCCTGGGAGATCCTGCGCGAGACCTCGCAGCACTCCAACACCAAGCTGCGCACGGTCGCCGAGGCGATCACCGCAAGCGTCGACGGGCCGACGCCCCCGGAGGAAGTGCGCGCGGCCCTGCGCAGGGCCATCGCGCGCCACGCTTCTTGTGACGGAAGTGATTGAAACCCTGACCGTGCGCCACGGCTGAGTTAGCCTCGTCTTCTCTTGAGGGGGGCGAACTGACGTACGGCGAACATCATTTCGGGGGATCCGTGTCACCACAGCGGCCGGTGCCACCGGGCTCGGCGACGAGTGAGGCGGCGCTGCGGCAGACCGGCGCCTCACCCCTGCGCCCCGGTGATCCGGGGCAGGTCGGCCCCTATGTGCCGCTGGCCCTGCTCGGCAGCGGGGGCATGGGGCGGGTCTACCTGGCGCGTCCCGTGGACGACCGTCCCGGCCTGGTCGCGGTGAAGGTGATCAGGCCGGAGTACGCGGACGACGCCAGGTTCCGGCGCCGGTTCGAGAGGGAGGCGTCGGTGCACGCCCGGCTCCGTACGCCGTACACGCCGAGGCTGTGCGGCACGGGTTTCCGGGACGAACTGCTGTGGATGGCCACCGAGTACCTTCCGGGGCTCGATCTGGCGGAGGCCGTGCGGGAGGGCGGCGCGCTGGAGACGGGCACGGTCTGGCGGCTGACGGCGGAGCTGGGGCGGGCGCTCGCCGACCTCTCCGCCGCCCAGATCGTGCACCGGGACCTCAAGCCGTCCAACGTGCTGCTGTCCGTCCGGGGCGCGCACGTGATCGACTTCGGCATCTCCAGGGCCGTGGACGCGAGCGCGATCACCGGGACGGGCAACCGCGTGGGCACCCCGGCCTACATGTCGCCGGAGCACCTGCGGACGGGCCACTCCGACACGGCGTCGGACGTGTTCTCGCTCGCCGGGACGCTGGTCTACGCGGCGACCGGGCGTGCCCCGTTCGGCGACGGCACCGGCGTCGACGTCATGCACCGGGTGGCGTTCGAGGACCCCAATCCCGCGCTGATCACCCGGATCTCGGCGGCGGACCCGGCACTCGGCTCGCTCCTGTCCGCCTGCCTGTCCAAGGACCCCGGCCACCGCCCCACCCCCCAGGACCTCGTCACCACGGCCGAGCCCCACACCGCGACGACCCCCGGCTGGCCCGATCCGCTGGGCGACCGGGTGCGGTCCCGGCAACAGGCGTACGACCTGTTGCACCGCCTGCCCCTCGAACGCAGCGCGCACTTACGGTCCCGGGACGCCGACCGCCCGGCGGAGCCGGCGCTCCCTTCCGACACCGGACGCCCCGCCGCATCGGCACTCCCTTCCGACGCCGGACGCCCGGCGGCACCGGCGCTCCCTTCCGACACCGACCGCCCGGCGGCACCGGCGGACGCCTCCGACGCCGGACGCCCCGCCGCATCGGCAGCCGCCTCCGACGTCGTACCGGCGAAGTCGTTACGTCCGTCGGGAGCCCTTGCGTGGGCGCGGAGGAAGCCGGCGCGGGCCGCGGTCGTGGCTGCGGCCGTCTGTCTGGTCGCCGCGGGGATCTTCGTGCTCACGCGTCCGGACTCCGCCGCCACCGCCCACCCTCCTGGTCCCGGTACGGCGACCTCCGCCCCCGGCGACGCGCCCTTCGCACCGACACCATCCAGGGCCTCGGACGGGCCGTCCGCCGAGGGCGCGTCCGGCAGGAAGGCGGGCGACGCGGACGGCGCGGCCGCACGTCCCGAGGTCTCCGACTCCGCCGTCCAGGACGCCGCCGACGACGACCGCACAAGCGAGTCCCCCTCCTCCCGCACCAGCGAACCAGGTGCCCCGCCCACCACCCCTTCGCCGGACCCGAGCACCCAGTCCCCCGAGCCCACGACCCCGCCCTGGAACTCGGACTGCACCCACTACTCCGGCAACGGCCGCACCCGCGAGGGCGACAGCGGCAAACGCGTGCTCCAGGTGCAGTGCATGCTGTCGAAACGCGGGTATGCCGTGGGCGACGTGGACGGCGACTTCGGCCCCGCGACGGAGTCCGCGGTGCGCGGCTTCCAGTCCGACAAGGGGCTGTCCGCCGACGGCATCGTCGGCCACAACACGTGGACCGCGCTGCGCGGCACGCAGTGACGGCCGACTGGCAACCTCTGCATCGGCGCGGACAACGACCCCCACTACGACGCACGCCGACTGGTCGAACTCCTCATCGCAGGACTGCGCCGACCGCACTGACCATCGGTCAGGCAGCCGACGCGGTCCGGCCCGGCGTCATCACCTGACGTCGACGAAGTCACCGGCTGCCGTGGACGGGCCGGTGGTGGCGGTGCCCGTGAAGACGAAGCGGAAATAGCCGTCGGTCCTGGCCTTGGTGGTGGTCTTCAGGGTGCCGTGGCTGCCGCTGGTGATGGTCTTCAGCGTGGTGTAAGTGCTGCTGCCCTTCTTGCGGAACTGCAGCTGGACGGACCGGTTCTGGTAGCCGGTGTAGGTGCGGCTGTCCCAGTTGGCGCGGGTCAGCTTGCCGGTGACCGTGATGGTCCTGCCCTTGCGCACCGGCTCGGGCGAGGCGTTCACCGTCACCTCGGCGTACCGCTTGAACCGCGCCGTGCCGACGACGTCGATGGCCGTCCAGTCATCGTTGGCGTCCTGCGCTTCGATGGCCACGTTCCAGGCGCCGGCGAGGCCGTTGTGGCGGAAGCTCCGTGCGGCGTCCACGCCGAAACTCAGCTTGCAGGTGGAGGTGGTGGGGTCGGTGGGCGACACGGTGCAGGTGCCCGCCGACGGGTAGGACGTCAGGATGCCGTCGGCGTCGTCGGTGTTGGGACCGTGCCACACGGCGGGCCATGACGCGACGACCCCGTCCGGGTCCGTCGCTGTCCACGTGATGGTGATGGTCTTCCTGGTGGTCAGACCGAGCACGACGTCCTTGCCACCGTTGACGACGACGTGCGAGAACGTCGTGTCGCTGGACGCGGCCCGGCCCTCCGCCTGAGCGGCAGCCGGAATCATCGAAGCGGAAAAGGCGGTCGCACAAGAAACAACGGCGACGGCAGGGCGGATGCGCATGGAATCTCCCCTCGGGACCGGTGAGCCCGCCGTCTCCTCACGGCGGAGCCTGATGAGGTGTCACATGGGCTAGACCCGTGAGGGGCGGTTTGGGTTGCCCTGGCCCGTCGAGCGATGGCTGCGCCTCCAGATGCACAAGGGACGCCGTCGGTAGATAATATTCGGAGAGCCTTATTGATATTTCACTTACTCACAGTCACGAGTTCATCTTAGCTGGTTAGTTGAAAAAGAGATGATGTCGCCATGGCTGTCACTCCGAACTTTGCCCAGGAATTGGGCTCCATAGATTTCGGGCAGGTCATCGGCGGACCGCTCGTCGCGGCCGTCGAAGCGCACAACCTCGCACAGGTGAATGTCGCTGAATTCTTGCTGGAGATCGGCTTTGAAGACACCACCGGGGACAAGAATCCGGATCAGGTGCGCGTGGTCACGTTCACGTACAAGAAGGAGGTCGTCACGGAGGACGGCAAGACCGTGACCAGGACGATCAACTTCACCGTCCCGTTCATTCTGCTGATCGACCTGCCGTACTTCGAGGTGGATTCCGTCGACATCAGCCTCAACGTGGAACTCTCCTCCGTTGAGACTCAGGACAAGGCGAGCAAGTTCGGGATCGACGCCGAAGCCCGCGTCAAACACGGCTGGCTGGTCGGGAAGGTGAATCTCAAGGTGAGCACGTCCTACACACGTACGAGCACGTCCGGGTCCCGTGTCGAACGCAAGTATGCCTACCAGGTTCACGTGCACGCCGGCTCCACCGAAGCCCCCCGAGGAGTGGACCTACTCCTCAACACTTTGTCCGGGCTGATCACCGAGCAAGAGCAGCCGCCGCCTGAGCAGCCGACCTGACCCATGGCGACCTCGGAGAACGATCTCGCCTCCCTGCCCCTGAACGAGCTGCTGTCGGCTCCGCTGACCGCAGCCGCCGAGGCTCAGCAGCAAGCCTCGCTCGGGCTCGTCGGCTTCATCCTGGACGTCGGCTTCACCGACAGCCACGACCAGGGGCGCGAAGTGCGCATGGTCGAGTTCCAGTACGTCCGGGACGGTCGGGACGCCAACGGCGAGCCCGTCAGGTTCCCCACCCTGCTGCGCCTGCCGCTTCTCGCCCTGCTCTCCCTGCCCCGGCTGGATATCGACAAGCTGAACGTCAACGTACTCATGGCCTTGAAATCGGTCACGAGGACCAAGGTGTCTCCGCGCCTGCAGATCCCCGCTCACCTTCAGGAGCGCTACCCGTTCCTGCGCGGGAACACCGGCCTGCGCGTGGCGCCCTCTGCCCGCGCCGAGACCAAGGGCGGCACCCACACCACCCGCCCCTACGATCTCGAAATCAGTCTCGTGGCCACCGGCGAGGAACCCAACGACGGCATCGACCGCCTCCTGACCGCCCTCACCGGCCTGATGACGGAAGACGTCCAATGATCCGGCTGGGCGACCTCACCGGGGCGATCCTCTCCGAGATGGCCATCGCCCGCACTCGGGCGGCTTTGTTCGCCGCCCAGTTGGCCGCCGACTTCAGCGACCACGAGATCCTCCGCGACCTGCCCATTCCCGTCTTCCAGATCCAGGAAGCCGAACTCACCATTCCGTTCGCCGTCGCCAGAACCTCCGTACCTGCCGCACCACCGGCATTCGGCGGCGATGAGATCACCCGCACGGCCGGACAAGTCGCTGAAGCACTCCCGGAAAGACTTCCGGAGTCGTTCTCGCTCTTCGACGACCAGGTTGACCACTGGCGCCGCGAAGCGGTCTCTGCCCTCACCGAGCAGACCGCTGCCGACGCCGCAGACCAGTCCACGGTCGGCGGGCTGAGCGCCGCCTTCGGCCACCTCGCCAAGTCCCACTACCTGCTCGGTCTGATAGGCCAGGGACGCCCCGTGGACGACGGCCCCCGCCACGCCGATCTCGTCGCACGAGCCGCATCTCAGCTGTTGCGTGACGCGCTGAACGAGCAGTCGGCCCAGCGCCCCGGCCCTGCCGTCCACATCCACGTCACCGCCGACGAGCTCCGCGGCCTCGAGCACATCGCCACTTTGAGACTCCTCCTCGACGAAGGCACCCTCGACCGGCTCACCTTCACCGAACCACGGGAGACCAACAGTGACTGACCAGCGGCAGCCCCGACCGACCCGCAAGCTGACGTCCGCCCAGAAGCACGAGATCGCCCACCGGGAACGCCGGCACCGCTCCAGACTGGCCCGACTCGGGTACACCACCCGCACCCTCATCGACGAGGCCGGCTGCTTCGGCATCGTCCTGGTCGAAGACCCCACGGCCCACCGGGTCGGGCTGCTCCTGCCCGACGGACAGGTCCGCTGGATGCAAGGTTCCATGCGGCCGGGAGCCCTCTCTGACGCGGCCGTCAGCGCCCTCGACGATCCCGGGCATTAGCGCACGTTCGGGCTTTGCCCAATTCTGGTTCACTGCTGGCTGATTCATGCACTTGGATTTACCGACGCCTTACCTTTGCGTTGATCCAAATGCCTCGATCGACGGTCCGTTCGCGGTTACGGACATCTTACGGCCCCGGCTCAAAGCGATCCCGCCATCGAAAAGGTGCGCGGCACACTGGCAGGTCCGCGGCCTGACGACTGCCGGATCTTCTCCCGTTCCATCAACGTTCAATCCGTCGTTCCTGCTTGCGCTCCATGAATTCCCTAGGGTCCCTGAAGGCTTCGAAAGTAGGGACCCATGGACAGACCCCTTTCGGTCCGGGCTCGCGGGATCACCAAGTGTTTTGGCGACGTAGTCGCACTCGACGGCATCGATCTGGATGTGACACAGGGTCAGATCCACGGCCTGGTCGGACCGAACGGCGCCGGCAAGACGACGTTGCTCGGCCTCCTGCTGGGCCTGGCCGTCACCGACAGCGGCCGTCTCGAGATCCTGGGTACGCCGGTCGGACGGGCGCTCACCGCTCCCGACGGTGTCGCCGGCTTCGTGGACGGGCCCGGGCTCTACCCCTCGCTCACCGCCCGGCAGAACCTCGCCGCCCTGGCCGCTCTCCGCGGCGGCGACGCACGGACCACGGGAATCGACGCCGTGCTCGACCAGGTCGGGCTCACCGACGTGGCCGACGACCGGGCCCGCGGTTTCTCCCTCGGTATGCGTCAGCGGCTCGGGCTCGCCGCCGCCCTGCTCACCAAGCCCCGGCTGCTCGTGCTCGACGAACCTTCCAACGGCCTCGACCCGGCAGGGAAAAGGCACGTTCACGGTGTCCTCAACCGACTCGCGGCGGACGGAACCAGCGTCGTCCTCTCCAGCCACCGTATGGACGACCTCGAGGCACTGTGTTCCGAGGTCACCATCCTCGCGACCGGACGAGTCGCCTTCTCCGGACCGCTGAGCAAGCTGGCCGCCGAGAACCATGAACTCGACTACCGGCTGCTCACCTCCGACGCGCGGGCCGCTCGCCGGGAGGCTGCCGACACGGCCGGGATCCACGTCGTCGACGGCGCCGGGCCACGGCACGGCGCCGCCGAGGGGCTCGTCGTACGCGCGCGGGTGCCCGCTCTCGACGAACTGGTGAAGCGGCTCGTACACGCGGGCATCGCGGTGCGCGAGCTCACCCCGGTGGTGTCGCCGCTCGAGGCCGCGTTCCTCGCCCTCACCGAACAGCAGGAGACCGGCCGATGACCGCAACCATCGCAGGGGACCGCGCTGCCGGTGCCCGCCGCGTCTCGGTGCCGCGCGGCTACCGCTTCGAGTTGGTCAAGCTGGTTTCGCAATGGCGGATCCGCTTGCTCGTCCTCGCCTGCTGGATCGCGCCGGCGCTCTTCGTCGCCGCGGTGAGCCTGCAGAGCACACTCCCCTCCGACACCCTCTTCGGTCGTTGGATGCACGCCACGGGGTGGGCCGGACCACTGGTGATGCTCGGTTTCGCGGGCACCTGGGCGCTCCCGCTGCTGACCTCGGTGGTCGCAGGCGACGTGTTCGCCTCGGAGGACCGGCTCGGCACCTGGCGCCATCTGCTCGTGGCGGTCCGGTCGCCCCGACGGATCTTCGCGGCGAAGGCACTGGCCAGCCTCAGCGTCATCCTGCTGCTCGTGGCCGGGCTGGCCTGTTCCAGCGCGGTCGGCGGGATCCTGGCGGTCGGCAACCATCCGCTGGTGGGCCTGGACGGCCACCTGTTGGCGCCGACGGACGCCGCCGGCAAGGTCTTCCTCGCCTGGGTCTGCGTGCTCGCCCCGACCCTGGCCCTCGCCGCGATCGGACTCCTCGGGTCGGTCGCGCTGGGACGGTCCCCGATGGGGCTGCTGTTGCCGGCAGTCGTCGCGCTCGTCATACAGCTCGCGCAGATGCTGCCGCTGCCCGTCGCCGTACGCCTCTCCCTGCCCGGTTACGCCTTCATCGCCTGGAACGGTCTGTTCACGAGCCCGGCACAGCTCGGCCCGCTCGTGATCGGCATCGTGGTCAGCCTGGTGTGGGCCGTGCTCGCGACCGCGCTGGCCTATGTGCTGTTCCTGCGGCGCGACTTCACCAACCTGGCCTACGACGGCTCGGGGCGCCGCGCGATCACCACCGGACTCCTGCCGCTGGTCGCACTGGTCGCCCTCACCGTCACGGTCGTCGCCGTGGCGACCCCGTCCGTGGGTTCCGGAATCCAGCAGGGCAAGGTGCAGCGGTCGGTCGCCACGGCTTTCGCGCACCTCTACCGCTTGCAGACCGAGCAGTTGGGCCGCCCGGGCGTGACCGAGGCGCAGTTGCGGGCCACCGCGGCGTGCAACAAGAGCGCCGGCCACGTCACCGCCGAGGGACCGGGCAACGACTGGCGCTGCGTCGTCTCCTGGCATCTCCCCGACGTCGAGGCCGTCGGCACGGCCATCTACCAGCTCGACGTCACCTCCGACGGGCGGTTCGTCGCCGATGGCGACGGACCGAAGGAAGTGAACGGCTACTTCCTGGTGCGGACCGCGACCGGGGACGCACCGAACCCGCTCTGGCAGTTCGACGGCAACGTCGACCTGCTGTCCACCACCCCGAAGGGATAACTCCATGCAGGTAACACGCCGCCGCAGGCGTGTCGAGAGGGAGCATTCCGGCTTTCTCGGCAGACGTCTCGGCCGCCGGATACCCCTGCTGACGACGGGCACCACCGCTGTCGCCCTGGTCGCCGCCGGCACCGCTTTCGCCCAGACGAACCAGTTCGGTACCGACCAGGTCGGCCAGGTCACCGATCAGGGCCAGGTCATCTCCAGCGACCAGTACATCGCTCCGTACGGCGACCGCCTCGTCGTCGACAACGGCAAGATCATGTCGTCCTCGGTGAGCCCGGACGGCACCCATCTCGCGGCCTCGGTCACCGACGGTGGGGCGGCGCTGTCCATCGTGGACCTGAAGAGCTGGAAGGTGCAGCAGCTCGTCAGCAGCTCCGCGTCGTCGAACCCGCGCATCAGCAGCAACAGCGTGGGCCAGGAAGGCCCCACGTACTCGCCCGACGGTACGCAGCTGTGGCTGGGGCAGACCGACGGCTACACCAGGTTCACGGTGAACCCCGACGGCAGCGTCACCAACCCGACGTCCGTCAGCATCCCGGCGGACGGGGCCAAGCACGCGCTGGTGGGTGAGGCGGTGTTCTCGCCCGACGGCTCCACCGTGTACTCCGCCGTCAACGGTCAGAACCGCGTGGTCGCCATCGACGCGGCGACCGGGACCATTCAACAGAGCTGGGCGGTGGGCAACGCCCCGCGTGACATGGCCAAGGTCGGCGACAAGCTCTACGTCAGCAACGAGGGCGGGCGTCCGGCGAAGCCCGGCGACACCACCATCAACTCGTACGGCACCCAGGTGCCGGCCGACCCGAAGACGGCGGCCACCACCACGGGCACGGTCAGTGTCATCGACCTGGCGAACCCGGCTGCCGCCGTCGGAAGCATCAACGTCGGTCTGCACCCGACCGCGTTGTACGCCAGGAAGGGCGCGCTGTTCGTCACCGACACGGCCACCAACGACGTGTCGGTGATCAACACCGCGAGCGACAAGGTCGTGCAGACCATCGCCACCCAGCCGTGGCCGGAGGCGTCCGTGGGCTACGAGCCCGACGCGGTGACGCTGACGGACGACGGTCACCTGCTGGTGACGCTCGGCCGCGCCAACGCGGTCGCCGTCTACCGGTACACGACCCCGCAGGAGCCGGTCAGCTACGTCGGCCTGCTCCCGACGGACTACTTCCCCGCGGAGATCGCCACCGTCGGCAACCAGGTGGTCGTCTCCAACACCCGTGGCATCGACGCCCGCCGTCCCACCACCAGTTCAGGGCACGCCACTCACGACACCACGTCGAGTCTGCAGCGGTTCACGCTGCCGAGCGACAGCGTCATCAGGTCCGAGGCGGCCAAGGTCTTCCAGCAGAACGGCTGGACGGGCGGCTCGGTCACGCGGGCCAAGGGCACGAGCCTCGCGAAGCCGGTGCCGGTCCCGCAGCGGCTCGGTGACCCGTCGACGATCAAGCACGTCTTCCTGATCGTCAAGGAGAACCGGACCTACGACCAGCTCTTCGGTGACGTTCCGGAGGGCAACGGCGCCCCGTCGCTGGCGGAGTTCGGCGAGAACGTGACGCCGAACCAGCACGCGCTGGCCGAGCAGTTCGGTCTGTACGACAACACGTACGACATCGGCACGAACTCCGCCGAGGGCCACAACTGGCTGATGCAGGCCGACGACCCGGAGTACACCGAGTCCTCGGCCGGTGAGTACGCGCGCAGCTACGACACCGAGGACGACGCTCTCGGCCACCAGCGGACCGGCTTCCTGTGGACCGGTGCGCAGGCGGCCGGGAAGTCCGTGCGGGACTTCGGCGAGTTCCAGCAGTTCCTGACCAAGCCGTCGGGCGCGAGCTGGCAGAACCTGTACTGCGACGCCAAGAACATGGACGCGACCGGGCAGGGCACCGCCTACACCCTGAACTCGTCCTCGCCGATCCCGTCCCTCAACGACGTGTCGGTGCACGGCTTCCCGAAGTTCGACACCAGCATCCCGGACATCTACCGGCAGCAGCTCTGGAAGCAGGACTTCGAGAAGAACGGGCCGGCGAACCTGAACATGTTCTGGCTCTCCAGCGACCACACCGGTGGCCCGGCGAACGCGGCCGCCCAGGTCGCGGACAACGACCTGGCGACCGGCCGGATCGTCGACGAGATCTCGCACAGCAAGTACTGGAAGGACTCGGCGATCTTCGTCGTCGAGGACGACTCCCAGGCGGGCCTCGACCACGTCGACGGCCACCGTGCCCCGATCCAGATCATCAGCCCCTGGGCCCAGCACGGCACCGTCGACCACCACTACTACTCGCAGATCACGATGATCCGGACCATCGAGCAGATCCTCGGGATCCACCCGATGAACCAGAAGGACAGCGCGGCCAGCCCGATGCGTGGGGCGTTCGCCCCGCACGCGGACCTCACGCCGTTCAAGGCGCTGCCCAACCGGACCTCACTGACCGCGGGCCTCTCCGCCCCGCCTGCCTGCGGTGAGGACACCCCGGCCCCGCAGGACCCGAACGCGGCTGCCGTGCCGTCGGCGAAGGTGCCGGCGGACAAGCAGGCGCTCGCGGCGCAGTGGGAGGCCTGGAAGTCGAAACAGCGGCTGACCGGTCCGGGTGCCGTGCCCGACTACGCGAACCCGGCGCAGATGAACCACTTCACGTGGTACCAGACACACGACTGGAAGAAGCCGTACCCGGGCGAGGACAAGATCTTCGCCCCGAAGGACGTGCCCGGCGCCTACCTCCCGTCGTCGGAGTCCGACGGCTGACGCGGCCCGGTCATCACAAGGGCCCCTGACCGGCTTCTCACCGCCGGCCAGGGGCCCCTTTGACACGACGTCAACCACCCGGAGGCCGCCGGCACCCCGCATCGAGGACCGGGACAGGTCTTGGCGGCACGTAGGTGCAACCTTCTGTTGAAATTTGTCTGGACCGTTGTCCGACTGCGTTAGCTCCTGTAACACAGTGCGCGGAGGTGTTCCCTCCGCCGTCCTGTAACACCAGGAGAGCGCCATGTCCCAGTCCGCTCGGAGCCGTGTCCCCAGACTGGGTGGCGTGGTCCTCACCGCACTCGTGCTGCTGCTGTCCACCACGCCGAACGCCGGTGCCGACGCTGTCGGCGCCGCCGACACCGCCGGCACCGTCACCGTGGACGACTCCGTCCAGGGAAGCGGCCGGGACCAGTTCGACTACCACGGCTCCGGCTGGGGCCACGCGAGCGGCGAAGGCGCGCCCGCCAATCCCTATGAGGGCACCAACAGCTGGACCGAGACCACCGGCGACTCGGTCGACTTCGCCTTCACCGGCACCCAGCTCACCTTCCGCGCGATCACCGACCCCGGCCATGGCATCGCCGCCGTCTCCGTCGACGGCGGCACCCCCGTGGACGTCGACCTCTACAGCGCCACCCGCACCGGCGACGCCCCCGTGTGGACCAGCCCCACGCTGCCCGACGGCCCGCACACCTTCACGCTCACGTCGACCGGCCGGAAGAACGGGGCCTCCGGTGGCACCGCGGTGACCGTCGACCGGATCGACTTTGTCGGTGAGGCACCCGTTCCGGGCAAGACCGACGTCACCGTGGACGGCGCCGGCACCGGCCGCACCTTCGACGGCATCGGCGCCATCAGCGGCGGCGGAGGCAACTCACGGCTGCTCATCAACTACCCCGAGCCGCAGCGCAGCCGGATCCTGGACTACCTCTTCAAACCGGGCTACGGCGCCGCCCTGCAGATGCTCAAGGTGGAGATCGGGGGCGACACCAACTCCACCGACGGGGCCGAGCCCAGCATCGAGCACACCAAAGGAACCGTGCACTGCGACAGCGGCTACGAGTGGTGGCTGATGGAGCAGGCCAAGAAGCGCAACCCGCACCTCAAGCTGTATGGCCTCGCCTGGGGCGCCCCCGGCTGGATCGGCAACACGGACAACTCCTCCGGCGGCGGCGACTTCTGGTCCCAGGACATGATCGACTACCTGACCGCCTGGCTGGGCTGCGCCCGGCAGCACGGTCTGGACATCGACTACCTGGGCGGCTGGAACGAGCGCGGCTACGACATCGCCTGGTACGAGAAGCTGCACGCGGCACTCGCCGCCAAGCACCTCCCGGTGCAGATCGTCGGTGCCGACTCGGGCCTGGACGTCGCGGACGACATCGTCTCCGACCCGGACTTCGCGGGGTCCGTCGACGTCGTCGGCGTCCACTACCCCTGCGAGGGCGGCGACGGCGGCAGCGCCAACACCTGCAACAGCTCGGCCAACGCCCAGGCCACCGGCAAACCCCTGTGGGCCAGCGAGAACGGTTCCCTGGACGAGAACACCGGCGCCGGTGCCCTGATCCGCTCCATCACCCGCGGCTACCTCGACGGCAAGTTCACCGCCTACCTCAACTGGCCGCTCCTGGCGGCGATCTACCCCAACCTGCCCTACAACACGGTCGGCCTCGCGGTGGCGAACCAGCCGTGGTCCGGGGCGTACGACATCGGCACCAGCCTCTGGACGACGGCCCAGGTCACCCAAGTCACCAAGCCGGGCTGGAAGTTCGTCGACAAGGCGAGCGGCTACCTCGGCGGGGACCGTGTCAACGGCAGCTACGTCACCCTGAAGTCACCGGACAACTCGGCCTACAGCACCATCGTGGAGACCTCCACCGCGAGCAGCACCCAGACCGCCGACTTCACGGTCACCCGGGGGCTGCCGACCGGCAAGGTGCACATCTGGGCCACGGACCTCAAGTCCGGCAGCACCTCCGGCGGTTTCGTGCACACCGGTGACGTGACCCCCGCGGGCGGGCACTTCACGGTCACCCTCAAGCCCGGTTACGTCTACTCCCTGACCACCACCACCACCGGCCAGGGCAGAGGCAAGGCCGTCAGCCCGCCGCAGGGACACCTCCCGCTCCCCTACAAGGACTCCTTCGAGCAGAACACCCCCGGGCGGGAGGCGAAGTACCTGTCCGACATGCAGGGTTCCTTCGAGACCGCGCCGTGTGGGGGCGGACGCCCGGGCCGGTGCGTCCGGCAGATGGCCGCACAGCAGCCCATCGAGTGGCAGGACGACAGTGACGCGTTCGCCCTCCTCGGCGACACCGACTGGAAGAACTACACGGTCAGTTCGGACGTCTACCTGGAGCAGCCCGGAACGGTCGAACTCATCGGCCGGGCGGGCGAACAGCAGCGGCCGCAGTCCCATCAGGCGGGCTACTTCCTGCGGGTCGGCGACACCGGTAAATGGTCGGTGGTCAAGAGCGACACCAGCGGCCGGCTGACCACACTCGCCGACGGCACCATCCGAGCACTCGGCACCCACCGCTGGCACAAACTCGGCCTGAGCTTCAGCGGCACCACGATCACCGCGAGCGTCGACGGCAGGCCGGTCGGCGCGGTGGACGACTCCGCGTACGCCTCCGGGCAGGTCGGCATCGGCGTGGTCGGCTACCAGACCGACCAGTTCGACAACCTCAGCGTCACCCCCGTACGGCAGGCTGCCGAAACCCCGGCCACACTCGCCGCGGACCTGCCGTCGACGATCCACCGGGGTGAGTCGGCGACCCTCAAGGCCACCTTCACCGTCCCGGCGTCGGGCGACGCGGCCACCGGCCTCACCCTGCGGCCCGGTGCCCCGGACGGCTGGACGGTCGCCGCCACCACACCGACGACCTTCTCGAAGGTCACACCGGGCCACTCGGTCACGGCGAGCTGGACCGTCACCGCCCCCACGGCCGCCGCCACCCCCGTGTCCGTCACCTTCTCGCCGCTCGCCACCTACGTCCGCGGCGGCGTGCAGCACTGGACGTACGGCACCGCGAAGACCGAGGTGCCGATCCCGCCGCCCACCGGGGCCCCCTACCTGAGCGACCTGTCGTTCGTCTCCAGCAGCAACGGCTGGGGCCCGGTGGAACGGGACACCTCCAACGGCGAGCAGGCGGCAGGCGACGGACTGCCGATCACGATCCGCGGCACCGCCCACGACAAAGGTCTCGGTACCCACGCCGCCAGTGACGTGGCGTTCTTCCTCGGCGGCAACTGCAGCAAGTTCACCGCCACCGTCGGCATCGACGACGAGGTCGCCCCGTACGGCTCGGTCACCTTCTCCGTGACCGCGGACGGCCGGACGCTGACCACGACCCCCGTCCTCACCGGCACTTCACAACCCCTGCCCTTGGACGTCGGCGTGTCCGGTGCCCAGCAGCTGCACCTCGTGGTCTCGGACAGCGGCGACGGCAATGCCCACGACCACGCGGACTGGGCCGACGCCCGGCTCGAGTGCGCGGGGTAGGGGAAACCATCGGGCCGGCCCGGGGAAACCATCGGGCCGGCTCTCCCTCACAGTTCGAACAGCCCTGCCCCGTTGTCGTGGCACACCGCCCGCAGCCACTCCTCTCCGAGACCCAGCCGCTCCAGGGCCTGAAGCTGGTGCACGTACGGATAGCTTGATCTTTAACGTCCGGCATCGAATGGTGCGTCGAACTTGATCACTCAGTCCGGTAACTGCCGTACGCAGAAGCGGCCTTCGTCTGAACA